>CALLVC010000199.1 GCA_938010785.1 uncultured Saprospiraceae bacterium | reverse complement strand
AATTTTTAGCAGCCTTTTTCCGCTATTTTTTACCAAAAAATAAATCCGTAGCGGGTGCTATGCATTGATTTTTTGGCGAAAACTATCGAAAAAATTCAAGCTAAAAATTTTACCCGATTAATCAATCCGCATTACTTAATTATTTTTAATATTGCTTAAACCAGGCTAAAATATGTTCCACTTTAGTAATTAATTGACTAGGTCGATTGGCAATTAAATGATAAGCCCCTGGCACTTCTACTAAAGCCGTTTCAATTTTCCGCAATTTCAAGGCATGGTATAATTGCTTGGCTTCAGAGAGCGGTGTACGCAAATCCGCAGTACCGACCATGACTAAAGTAGGCGTTTCAATATTTCCCACTAAAGACAAGGGAGAAAATTTCCAGTAAGCTTCAGGATTTTCCCAAGGTTGTCCGGGGTACCTTGTATTGGCATAGCCATAATAATTATCCGCGACCAAGGTCTTACTAATCCAATTCATTACAGGTTTGATAACTGCTGCCGCTTGGAAACGATTATTTTTTCCAATCATCCAAGCAGTCATGATACCTCCCGCACTACCTCCTGTAACAAACAACTCATTTTGGTTAATATACCCTTTCGCTATAACCGCATCTACCCCATCCATCACATCATTGTAATCTTCTCCAGGATAGTTATGATAAAGCAAGTTCGCAAATTCTTCTCCATAACTGGTACTTCCCCTTGGATTTGGATAAAAAACGACATAGCCAGCTGATGCATATAATTGAATTTCTGGGGAGAATCGGTCACCATAATTAGAAATCGGTCCACCATGATTTTCCACTAATAAAGGATATTTTTTACCCTTTTTAAAGAAAGGAGGTTTCACAATCCATCCTTGGACTTTCCGCCCATCTACAGAGGATTTATACCATATTTCTTCCACTTGCCCTAAAGTTCGGTAATCTAATAAATCACTATTTAGAGACATCACCATTTTGGCATCAGCTCCGTTTTTATCCGTTAAAGCCAATTCCGCTGGATAATTTGGTGTTGTTTGATTAAAAGCAATAACACCATTTTTAGAAACGGAAAAAGAACCACCACCATAAGGTCTTCCGATACCTGTCCCGCCAACATTATGGGCGAGTACTTTCACTTTTCCGTTGAGGTCTGTATGACCAATTTTAGTATTCCCATGTTCATCAAACATAAAATACAGACCATTCCCATCCGCATCCCAAACGGGGCTACTAATACTTTGGTCTAATTCAACTTTAATTTGTTGTTTATTAGCTCCATTGCTATCCATTACATACAAAAGGGTATTTTGGTAAGTTTGCTTTTTATCGTTAAAACCTAAGAAAGCGATGCGCTTTCCATTTGGAGAAATGGCAAGGCTTCTATCTGGTCCATCTCTTTCCGTCAAGGTAGTTACTTTACCATCGGCAATGTTTACTTTATATATTTCTGAATTTCTAAAGTCATATTCCCAATCTTCATTTCGGTTGGCGGAGAAATAAAGAAATTTCCCATCTTTAGACCAATTAGGTGCCGTCCGGTGTTGAAAGTTACTTTTGGTAATTTGGCGAGGCGTTCCTCCTTCTGAGGGCATCACAAATAACTGAGAATAACCAGGTTTCATATACCCTGAACCGTCTGCTTCGTGCTTTAATCGAGTCGTTACTCTGGGTGCATCTGCCCACTTTGCTCCTTTCGGTCTTTTATGCGGTCTAACCAAGGATAATTCACTTCCAGCCACAAACATAGAGAAAGCTATTTGCTTCCCGTCAGGAGACCAATTGATGCCTCTAGGAGAACTAGGCAATTGTGAAATACGGGCTATTTTTCCTGTTTTTGTCCAATAAATATATAGTTCTGAGCCATTTTTAGTGGAAGCGGTAAAGGCAATTCGTTGCCCATCTGGAGACCATTTTGGATTCCCTTCATTCACATCCAAACTGCTTAATTTTTGGTGACCAGTCCCATCTGCATTGATTAACCATAAACGAGACTGACGACGGTCCGTCATAATATCCATACCTCTTCGAATATACACGATAGTTGCTCCATCAGGAGAAATTTGAGGTTTCTCCACCCATTCTAGTTCAAAGACATCCATGCTCGAAAAAGCAGGTTTTTGTTGACCATATAAAAGGTAACTACTTAACAAAAAGGTGGTGAGCAATAAGATATTTTTCAATTTCATTTTATTATTTTTTAAGGATATATGCTACAGAATGCAGAGTAACAAAAGATTCTTCTAATACGCATCGACCGTAAGGGGTAGGCGAAGCGAGCGAGACAAACTTAAAGTAACCTAATATATAATGTACTCAAGAACGGATTTATTACTTGTAATTAAAAATTCATCATTAGGGCTCTTAAAAAAATAATTAAGCATTTTTTGATACGGAAGGGTACAGATTTATTAGGAAAAATCATTTTTTTATATGACTTTGTACACGACAAATAAGAAAACATAAAAAATTCATAACTTCAAACCGTGTCCTTCCGTGTCAAAAAATACATCTTCAAATCTTTCATAGCACCCTTAATTCATTTTTTACTATTCAAAACCAAGGTACCAAAAGAAGATGGAATATGAAAATTAGGCGTCTTAGAATCTGGTTTAATCCAACTTATCCATTTGGTGCTAACCTTTTCATTAGGTCCTTTAACATATTCTGCTCGATATAAACCTGTTCTTAAGATGTTATCATCATGGTAAAGCCCTAATTGCCGTAAAGAAGCAAAAGAAATACTCCCTTCTATCCAATAGCCAAATTCATCAACACTCGATTTTACAATTAACTCATTAGCCGGCCAAGTCCAATCAAAATCAACTTTTTGTCCAAAATTAGCTTTTGTATCTAAGGTCCTACCCTTCGCATCTAATTCTAGGGAATAATAAGGTTGTACATCATCTTTTCCTTTAAAAAATAACTCAACTCTATCTGAATTCAAAGCTGCTTTTTCAGCTAAAGTTCCTTCTTTTGTAATTACATCAGCGTCAATTGCTCTATATAAAAAATAGAAATGAGTATCATCATACAAAGCTTTAAACTCCGTTAGTGGTGCATTTTCTTCCCGCCAAGGATAGGAAAAATCAGATAAGGTAACCACACTATTCCAAGCTTTATCCTTACCATTCCCACTTATTTGAATAGGGTTTTCAATTTTTTGAACGATATATTCCCCTTTCTTGGTGGCACAATTCATTAGAAACAAACTTAACAACAACAAATTTAAAAATTTAGGTAACATGGTAGGTATTCTGTAATTGATTATTTTGAAAGGATGTAAAGGTAAATAATTTAGGAGCGGAGGGCAAGGGACGTGGAAGGCATGGGGCGAAGGGAAAAATTGGAAATGCCCTACGCCCCTTGCCCTTAACGCTCCACTAGATAGTCAGATAAAAAATTGATATTACAAAAAATATTATTGTAATTTAATATCAACTAATATCTGTGTT
>CALLVC010000198.1 GCA_938010785.1 uncultured Saprospiraceae bacterium | reverse complement strand
ATTCTTAATATAGAAAATCCAAGTATCTCAGGGTCTTCTTTTGTTGTTGAAATTACGCCTGAATCTCAAGCAAGTTGTAATAGCAGTCCAGAATTTAAAAGTTTTCCGCCTACTGTTATTTGTAATAATGAACCCATCAATTTTGACCATTCTGCGATAGATGCCGATGGAGATTCCTTAGTCTATTCTTTTTGTGCGCCCTTACTAGGTGCAGGCACTGCGGGTGACCCGATTACAGACCCAATGGGAAATAGTGATGACTGTGATGGTTCTAAACCTACTCCAGCTTGTCCAAATTATAATCAACCTGTAAACTTTATCGAACCTGCTTATTCTGCCGCCGCCCCTATGGCTGGTGACCCGATTATAGCTATCGACTCAGAAACAGGATTAATTACAGGTATTCCAAACATTCAGGGACAATTTGTAGTTGGCGTTTGTGTAGAAGAATATAGAAATGGTCAGTTATTGGGAACGATTCAAAGAGATTTTCAATTTAATGTAGCTGCTTGTGTGACCAATGTAACGGCTCAGATACAAAGTGATAATATTACTAACAATACTGGCCCTGACGGAGAAATTATTTCAAGAAATTTCAATTTCACCTTTTGTGGACAAGACCGAGTCGAGTTTATCAATGAGAGTTTTGATAGGTCTTTTATTGACGAAATACGATGGGAATTTGATGGTGCGACTATCTTATCAGCTGATTGGGATGCAGAAGTAATGTTCCCAAGCGAAGGAGATTATGAAGGCAAATTATTTTTAAATCCTAATAGTCAAATATGCATTGACTCCGCTAATATTTTTGTTAGAATACTACCAGAATTGATGGCAGATTTTAATCAATCCTTTGATAGTTGTGTGATTGGCCCAGTCACCTTTATGGATTCTTCCTTTACGGAAGGGCAAGCAATTACCGATTGGGAATGGGATTTTGGAGATGGCGGGTTTTCCAGTGAACAAAATCCAGTTTATCAATATCCCAATTCGGGGAATTATGATATTTTTCTGACAGTAAGAGATGAAAATGGATGTGAGGACTCTGAAACAGTCAATATTGACTACTCCCCCGCCCCACAATTTATTTCTATTGCCCAAAGTACAGAGGGAGGATGTACACCAACACCTATTCAATTTACCAATAATTCTCTTCCTTTTGATAATAATAGTACGGTACTTTGGGATTTTGGAGACGGGAATACCTCTAATCAAATGAGTCCCATCCATGTTTATGAAGAACCTGGCGTTTATTCTGTCTCTCTTTCTATAGAAACAACAAGTGGTTGTCAAACAAGTGAAAATTATCGAGATTTGATTACCATATTAGCATCGCCAACAGCAGGTTTTTCTTTAAATCCAACAGAGTTATCGACCGTTAATCCAACTGTCAATGTGACGGATGCTTCCTTCAATGCCAATAACTGGCTTTACCAATTTGACAATCAAGGAACTTCTACCACCGCTAGTCCATCTTTCACCTTTAGAGATACGGGTACGCAGCAAATAATTCAAATCGTTTCTGCCTCCAATGGATGTCAAGATACCGCTGTACAAACGATAGACATTATTCCATTTGTAGAATGGTTCATGCCCAATGCTTTTACACCAACAAGGGACGGCATCAATGATATTTTTATCGGAAATGGGGTATTATTAGGCGCAACCGATTTTGTTTTCACCATCTGGAATCGTTGGGGAGAACTTATTTTTGAAACCAATGATTATACAGTAGGATGGAATGGCAGAAAAAACAATGTGGGTCGAGACAGTCCTGCAGGAGTTTATGTTTATGTGTTGAGTTATAAAACACCTAGAGGAGAAACAGTACGACTAGAAGGGTTTTCCACTTTGATTCGATAGCGCGCATTTCCAAATAAAAAGAAAAATGAAGCAACTTATTATCATCGGTGGAGCAAACGGAACAGGCAAAACAACCTTTGCAATTCCCTATGTAAAAGAGAAAAAGTATGCTTTTTTGAATGCGGATGAAATTGCTAAAAAGATAGAAGAAAGAGGAGAAAAACATGCGATGATAAAAGCTGGAAGGCTCTTTTTTCAGAGGCTTCATAAATACTTAGCGGATGGTAAAAGTTTTGTAGTAGAAACCACGCTATCAGGCACTTATATCAACAAAGTCGCTCAAAAAGCGTTAGATAAAGGGTACGAAGTTTCTATTATTTATATTTTTGTAGACGATGAGGCTATTTGCGTTCAACGAGTAAAAAATCGAGTTTTGAAAGGAGGACACGACGTACCATTGGCAGATATTATTAGAAGATTTGGCAGAAGTAAAAAGAATTTCTGGCAAAATTTCACTAAATTAGCTAACGAATGGAATTTGTTTTACAACGGAGAGGAAGGCTTCCAAATAGTTGCCACAGGTAATTTAAAAAGATATAGTGTAGAAAATGATTTCCTTTTTTCTATTTTTAAAAAATAGGGTTGATTAATTATAAAGTTATGAGAAGAGTAAAAAAATTAAATAACGAACAGCAATACCTCAAAGCACGAGAGATATTAAGAATTGCTAACGAGGCGGTCTCTAAAGCTAAAAAGGAAAATAAGCGGTTAGGGATTCCTGAATACTTTATGAAAAATGGGCAGCTTTATTTTGTCTTACCTTCTGGCAAAATCACAACTAGAGTACCAGCCATTATGAAAAGGAAGAAGCCATTGGAATAAATGCTAAGTGCAAGGTACTGCCTATAAAAAATTCCTCAAAGGTTAATCAAATAAAAACGCTTTCCAACAAAGTCGAAAAGCGTTTTCTTGTAGTCTATTGAGGGGGTACTACAATATAACCTTCGGTATTTTTTAAATTCTGATAGAAAACAATAAATTTTCTTTTGAAAATCAGGGTTGAAAATTGGTGACGGCCGAATAAATAACTTAACATTATTTAAAAAGCAACCCCAACAGTCGCCATTACTCTACCCGCTTTACCATCCAAGCCAAAATCTTGACCAGCTACGGTAATAGCATCGCCAAAATGTTTAAGGCTACCTTCATATCTCAAATCTAATTGGACTCTCCATAGGTCTAATCCAATCCCTGCTTGATAACCAATTTTCAAACGGTCATGGTTAGACTCATAATTCTCAATAACATTTGCTAATTTATCATCAGAACCGATAAAAAACCTAGCTACGGGACCAGCTTGTGCTCGAAGTGGACCTAACTTAATACCTGCCATAATCGGCACATCAATATTTGCATAAGTTTCTTCTTCTATAAAAGTATTGCTACCATCAGTGACCGTATATTCAACTTTATTCGTACTAAAAAGTATTTCAGGTTGCAAGTGTAATCCTTTTCCTAATCTAGCCCAAAGACCAAATTGGTAACCAAATTTAGCATCTTTAACTGCTAAACCAAAGTCATCGGCTGCGTCGCCATTGGTGACTAAAAAGTCTCCCAATTCCATGTTATAAGTGGTTACCCCACCTTTGATACCTGCTTTGAATTGTGCTTGTGCTGCGGTTGCGAAAGTTGCCACTAAGGCAAAAACAAAAATTAGATTTTTCATAATAGATTTTTTTTTGAGGAGTTCACTTTTTGGACGAAAATAGTTTCTCTAGTGAGAAATCTTTCCGTTTTTAACTCAAACTTGTGTTGTGTATTTAAATCTTTGAACTCCAAACGAATCGGTGATTAAAAATGGTATTCATTGTTCAATATCCTTCAAAAAATTAACAGTCTTTAACTGCATTTTTTAAGGCTTAACTTTTTTTAAGAAATCGTTGAATTGATAATCACTAACCGGTCTTGTTTTTATCGCTTCAAAATTTTGTTATTAAAAATATTTATCAATCTTAGAAAAAAGTTTGTTCACTTCTATGATTATAAAATTAGAAGACTCCCCCTATCCGACCAGTCGTTAAGAAAATGTTATTATGAAAAAAACATATAGCATTAAGAAAATCTCAAGGTAAGCAACAAGTATAAAAATCCAATTAAACAATTGTAAATCAACCTATTACAACAAACAATTGTAAATAAAAAAAATTAATAATTATCCGTGTTCCTTCACTAATCCGTGGTAGAAATATTTTCCACAGATTAGTGAAGGAACACGGATAATAGTTTTTTTTGAAAAAAATAGTAGAAAAAATCTAAATTACAAACCCAAAATCTCGTACTCTTTTAAAGAAATCGCTGCCCAAGCTTGCATCACATCTTCTACTTCTGAGATGTGTTCAGCAGCAACAGCAATCCGCATATCTTCTCCCTCGATATCCATTTCTAAATCTTCGTTGTAATATTCAGGTAGGCAAGCTAATTTTTTATTGAGTTGTAGTTCGGTGAGGTGACTCCAATTATCAAAACCGAGGTCTTTATTCCAACATAATTTATCTAATAGGTTAGCTTCATTCTTTTGGGAATCGTATAAAAAAACGAGGAAGGTACGATGGTAAGACCTTTTGATTAATTCTAATTCATCATAAACGGGGATTTTTTTCCCTTTGATGATTCGGTATCCAGTTACTTTAAAATCAATTAAAACCAAATCTCCATAATTCCTATCTGAAAGCGGGTCTGGGATACTTTCGATAATAGCTCTGGCAGGGTCAATTTGTTTAGCCCAGACGATTTCATGAAAATTGCCATAGCGTAAGCGAACAGGAATAATCCCCATTTCAAAATCAGGCGCTTTTTTTACTTCCTTTAATTGAAAGCCGACCTTATTCCATGCACTTCGAGCAATCTCCCATTTTTTGAGTGCCGTAGCTGCGATAGCAAAATTCCGCCACATATCCGCTTTGTCTGCGCCGTTTTCGATGGCTCTCTGTCCATAATGAAACGCAGCTTTCCAATCATTGTGATATTTATAAATGGAACTTAAGTACTGATAGGGTGGATAAAAATCAGGAGCAATTTTGATAAGTTTCTTGTAAATTTTCACAGCCGTATACACATCTCCCTTTCGGTCAAGAGCGACTGCTTTATTAAGTAAAGGTTTGATATTTGGTTGAGCTGTATTCAAGTTTCTTTCTCGCTAGTTCATAAAATATTAAGTCAAATATATCTTTTTTAGTCGATAAAAACAATTTGATTTTTTAGTAAATTTTGTTAAGAGCAGTCATACTTTTTTTTGGAAATATTAAACACCTTCATAAACAGCCTTGGCAATCATTAAATCTTGTACGGCGACTCCTGTCAAATCTGCAATGGTAATTTGGGTCGGTGAAGTTCTTCCCAATTCGGGGTCTGCAATGACTTGTCCTAATTCACTAGCTTTTGTTCTACGAATTGCGCCAGAACGAACAGCCTGATAAACTTCGCCTCTAGTTTCACTTTGACTAATACTATCCACCACCACAATATCTGCCTTCCCTAAAATCTGAGTCGCTAATTCAATTTTTTCAGCTGTATCGGCGCCCATTGCGGTAATATGTGTACCAGGCCGAATCCATTCTGCTTCCAGCAAAGGTGATTTGGCAGGGGTCGTCGTCACAATCAATTGGCTATTTTTAGCTAAATATTCCAAGTCATTTGTTACCTCAATTTGCCAATCTGTTCCTTTAAAATGGTTTTTATAAGCTTCCCCTTTTTCAGTAGACCGCGCATAAACTATCACTTTTCGACAAGCAGTAACGGA
>CALLVC010000197.1 GCA_938010785.1 uncultured Saprospiraceae bacterium | reverse complement strand
TGGAGATCCTAATGCTCCTTTTTCAAATTTCACTTTTACCATCATAATTTGGTTATCGTAACCTAAGAATTTTCTTGATACTCCTCCACCAAGTTCTTCCCATTCCATTGCTTTTGTGATGATGTACTTTTCGCTGAATCGCTGCATTTTTTAATATTTTGTTTTATAACTTTTAAAATAATAATGATATAAACATTCTAGTTTATTTCTAAGCATTATAGAAATAGGAATGTTCCTCAGACCAAAAGTCTACTCTACATTTATTATTATTAATTACTACTTAACCGATAGGGGCCTGTCCACTCAAAGCTGGTAGCACCAACTTCTACGCTATGTTTGCTTGTCTCTGAAGCATCGTTGTGCGCTAAGGCAAGCGTCCATTCTTTTCCTTCTTTATTGCTAAATCGAATAATGGTATAATTATCATCATCCTGTATTAGAGATAGTTTATCTACACTCGTAAATGGATATTCTGCTAATTCTGTTGCCCAATTATAATTGCCATGTGGTTCAAAAATGGAAACAAATGTAGCATTTTTCTGGTTCTTTTTTCTGATAATGTAGGCGGGGTCACGGCGCAAATTATATTTGGGGTCATTTGCACCTAATCTGGCAAAAATCAATTCATCTTCCGTACCTACCACACTTGTCATCGAATAAAATTTACCATTGGAGAACCAATTAATTTGTGCATTATCCACTTTAGCTCTTCCACTCGCCTCCTTCCATAAATGCTGATACCCATGACCATCCCCAAGCGTCTTCAATTCCGTCAACTTAGCATCATAATCGAAATTAGTTAATAACAATTGACCTTGAAACCAAGTTGGTAAATCGAATTGACTTTTGGTTGCGCTTGATGCTTTAAATACGTCAATTAAAATAGGATGTTTAAAGTTTTCTTCTTTTATAAGTACCATGGTGCGGTGCATTTCTACATCTTCATAAGCGTTTTTTGACTTCGAACTTACAACTTGAACATCCCCCGTTCCGTTGAAATAATAGAGGTCTGGATGATGTTTTTCACCGATTCGAATATCTCCATTATAATGAGAAGTCTCATTGATAACCAAGGTATTATGAGCAATACTTTGCTTTGCCCATGTTTTATTTTCTTTTAAATATCTACCACCACCTTTTTGGTCAATATTGACCCACCGAGCTGCTCCATAATCTTGCATTATTTCTCCTGTTTCATCATACAAGGAGTAAGATAATTTATCAAAATGCCCATGTCCCATGCCTTGTTCCGAATATTTCATCACTAAACACAATTCATTTTCAGGAGCTGTATTATTTCTCAATATAGCTACTCCACCTTGTTTACCATCTGCCCCATCTTGAAAAGCAATAGATTTTTGCTGCATGGGTTGGGCCAATCCTTTGGATAAATCTCTAGCTACCATAAAGCCTGCTTCATCCAAAATTACTTGCCCCTGTTTTTCAGCAATAGATAATAACATAGGGTCCTTTCCATAATGTTGATAGGCAAGATTCACCGCCATAATTACTTCTCTTGCATTCCAAGACATCCCTTTTTGAGCATCATTTATGGGAAAGAACAAACCATTTTTATCTGTTTGATATAATAAAGCATAAACTGCTTTTTTTAGAATCTTATCTCTATAAGTTAGAATACCTAATTCAGGACGATTATTCGCTAAAGCTTTTCCAAATTGTAAAAAAGGAAAAATAGCATATCGTAAATAATATGGCCCTTCAGAAAAATAGCCATCTGGGGAAAAAGAACCGTCTAATTGAGCCAGAAATCCTGCTTTTTTCAAATCATCAGGTCGAATTAATCCACCATCATTATCTCGCTCCTGCTTTTTATTCGTATCTACATTTAAACCGTATAAAGCCCTATCAATTAACTCTTCGTCATCCATCACTAAACCTATCATACCAACCGCTGCATTTCCCCAAGTACTATGATTATGAATACGATTGAAAAATCTAGGATTACCTGTAGATAAGAAATCTGCATAAGGTCGAAATAGGTCTTTTTCTAACTTAGTTCTTTCTTCTTCAGTACAAAAATCATAAATCGCATCATATGCTTGACTTACATAAACCAACCAATTGGCATCATTCAAACACTGCCAAAAAATCTTTCCGGTCGCGTAGGAACGATTGGTTGGATGTAATGGCAAAGTCGGATACATTGCTGCATATGCTAGCAACATATCCCTGATGTAAATTGCATATTTTTCCTTTTCTGTTATTTGGTATACTACTCCTGCTTTTTGTAATAGAAACCAATTCTTTTTATGACGTTGATGGGTATACCCACCTGCCATATCTTTGGGAATCGGAACATGTATACCATTGGCTATTTCTGCATCCAACTCAGTAATCGTCTCTTCAAGTACTTGATCAAATAAAGGTACTTTACCTAATGACGCTTTGATGTTTTTGACGCCTTCTTTAGTTAACAGCAAGTTAGGATGATTACTGGTATTCATTTCCTCAACTATTGTAGTGTCTACTCCTTTTGCAATATTTATAGCAGCATGGTCTTGCACCGAACAGCTGAGGCAAAGGCATTGTAGACCTATCAAAAGGTAAAGTCCAAAAAAGAATGATATTTTATTTTTTTGAATCAATACCTAGTTTTTTGACTGAGTAGGAGCGGAACTCTCACCAACCGTCGCATCCTTAAACCAAACTTCTGTATAACATCCATTCTCATATTGTTTGGCGATATCACCACCATATGTTTCTGCACCTGCACACCAAACTATATTTTTTTCAGGTGCTTTACCGTTCGTTTGATTATAAGCTCCCTGTTTGAAATAATTCAATTCTCCTGCATAAGCAGTTGCCCGCTCTACCCCGTCTTGACCAATTGGTACAAATAACTTTTGAGTCTGCTGAGGAATAGCTGCTTTTGTGGTATATTCTGACTGTATTAAGTTTTTAGTAAAAGTCTTCGTTTCATGGCCTTCACTTGAAAACGTAAGGTACATGATTCCCTTATGCACATTGATTTCATAGCTAAAGGTTTCCCCTAACTCTATTCCATCTTTTGGTTCTTCTGGGAAATCTGTAGGATTTGACCCCACAACAGACATGTCATATCCCCAAACGGGATAAGAATAATCCCATCTACCAGAATTGTCATCACCCGCTGTGTTAATTTCATAATTCCAAAAAACAGAACCTTTTTTATGGCCAGGGAATTTTTTATAAAATATTTTACAAGGTTCATTTTCATGTCCCTCTCCACTGTGAATTTGCCCTACAACGGTCGAATAGGAAGCTGCGACCCTTGCATCGCCAGAAGTCGAGACATGCATGACTTTACAAGTACCTGTCAGTTTACCTCCTTGTTCTGGTGTCCATTCTCTTTTCTCATGTAACTCTGTTCTGGTGTTACTAGAATTTTTGGAAGTAACGCCAGCGTTTGGTGTTTTGTAGACTACCCAACGCATGGTGCCATCAATTATCGTATAGAAAAAATCTTTATTTTCAAATTTAGTAAGGTCATCCACATTGGTTCCATCTCCCATTAACATTTTAAATTTATCCATGAAGGGAATCACTTCGTGTGGGGCAACTATTTTTGTGGCTAAACCATCATTAGCTGCAAAATACCCTTCATTCGAGATAGCGTCATCGGGAACTTCAACACTTGCTGTTTTAAACCAAACTTCCGCATAATTACCAGTTTCATATTGTTTTTTAAAATCCCCTCCGTGCGTTTCTGCACCAGCACACCAAACCATATTTACGATAGGGTCTTTTCCATTCGTCTGATTATAAGCGCCTTGTTTGAAAAATAATCCTTCTTCTGAATAAGCATTTGGTCGTTCCACACCATCTTGCCCAATAGGTACGAACACTTTTTTTACTTGCTCCGGCATATCTGCTTTTGTAGCATATTCGGACGCTATTAAGTTTTTGGTGAAAGTCTTAGTTTCGTGTCCCTCACTCATAAATTTCAAACTCATTATGCCATTCTTCACCACAACTTCGTAAGTCAATTCCTCTCCTAGTTCAATACCGTCTTCTGGTTCTGGTGGAAAATCGGTTGGCGTGGAACCTATGACAGACATATCATACCCCCAGATAGGATAAGAATAATCCCATCTGCCTGAATTATCATCACCAGCAGTATTTATTTCATAATTCCAAAAAACAGAACCTTTTTTATGTCCTGGAAATTTCTTGTAAAATAATTTAAACGGTTCATTCTCATGTCCATCAGCACTATGAATCTGACCAATGACAACAGAGTAAGAAGCCGCTACACGGGCATCGCCCGTAGTTGAAACATTGGTCACTTTGCAGGTAGCAGTCATTTTGGCCTCCGTCATTGGCGACCATTTTTTTGCTTGCGCCAATTCAGTTCTTATATTATTGGACGTTCCATGCGTATTCCCAGCGTTGGGAGCTACATAAACTACCCAATTCTGATTTCCGTCATTTTTAGCAAAGAAAAAATCTTTACTTTCAAAATCAATTGGATGCCCAACATTTGAGCCATCTCCCAAAATCAATTTAAAATGATTAAAAAACGGAATAACGTCACTTGGATAAACCGTCTTTTGTGCTACTGATTTATCTACTTCTTTTGCTGTGTTAAAACA
The DNA here is from genome assembly GCA_938010785.1 of uncultured Saprospiraceae bacterium. Classification (GTDB taxonomy): domain Bacteria; phylum Bacteroidota; class Bacteroidia; order Chitinophagales; family Saprospiraceae; genus JAFMDF01. The sequence continues at coordinate 7,580 of CALLVC010000197.1, read as the reverse complement.
ACTACTTAATAATAGAAAAATACCGAGGATTAAGCAGGTAGAAGATAATGCCGATATATTTGCGTAAGTAATACTATTTTTCTTATTCATATTTAGTGATGATAAAGAAATAAGTCCAAATGGCAGACTTATTTTTTCATGGTTTCTTAATTCATTTTTTCAATAATCGCCATTACACCGTTGTAGGAAATAATACAAGCAAAGATTAATGCCGCTAACATACCTATATTCAGTCCAATTCCAGCTCTATGCTCGCCCATCAAATCCTTTCTGTTGATTAAAACCATCATACTTAAAATAACCAAAGGCAACACAAATACATTAAAAACTTGCGTTAAAATCTGTGCATTAATGGGATTAACGCCTAAAACAGGAACCGTTAATCCCATTAAGCAAGCTATGCCTGTAAGTACTTTAAATTGGGTTGATTTAATATCCAACGTGCCTTTTTGATAATCTGCAATTAAAATAGGCGCAATCATAATAATTGGAAAAATAGAAGATAATCCTGCCGCCAAAGTCCCCATGAAAAAGATAACGATGGCAAATCTTCCAGCAATAGGTTCTAAGGTAGAAACCATATCTAATACTTTGGTTACCACTTTTCCCTCTTCGAAGAAAGCCCCCATAGCTACAGCCATAATCGCCCCACTAATCATAAAAATCAAAATAGCTGCCCATAGCGCATCTTTTTGTTGATCTTTAAGGTTTTCAATCGTCCAATTCTTACCTTGAATAAATAAGGGTCTTGATAAAAAAGTAGCAGCTGCCATAGTGGTACCAACAAAAGCAGCAACTAACATCCTACCTCCTTCTACTTGAGGAATACTCGGAATCATCCCTTTCGCCACTGCATCCATAGGTGGTAATACTACAAAAAACGAAAGCAGGAAAGAAATCCCCATCAAAGAAACAAAAAGGATTAGTATATTTTCAAAAAGAGTATAACTTCCTTTTAGCAGTACCGTGTACATAATGCCAATAATGGTGACCGCTATGATTAATATCGCTATGTAGGAGCTACTTGCTAAAGCAGGAAAGAATAAGACTAGTGTCTCAAAAATTGCATTGGAAGAAATACCTAAAATACCAATTAAAGAGTTCCATTGGCCAAAAGTAATGCCAGCTATAATAAGCAGACCAATGAGGTTCCCAAACTTTAAACGCTTCTTAAAACTATACAGAGCCGTTTCTCCTGTCACTAAGTAGTATCGTCCATACGCCTCCATTAAAACCCATGAAAACAAGCAACTAAAAAATAGAACCCATAATAATTGCATTCCATATTGGCTGCCTGCCACCACCATTGCCGTTACGCTTCCAGTACCAATGGTATAGCCAATCGCAAATATGCCCGGTCCGATGCCTTGTAGATATTGGAGGATTTTTTTCAAAAGAAACGAATAATTTTAAAAAAAATAGGATTGCTGCTTATATGATTAAAAACAGCAATACCTATTTCTACTAGTTTAATTGTATGAACCTTAATTATTTATGTTGGCCTAAATAAAATATTTAGTACCCATCATTCTGAGTAATTGTACCAAAACTTGCTAATACTTCTGAAAGTGGAAGTGGGAACAAGTGGTATTGGCTAGGAACTGATACGCCCATTTCAGCATTCACTGTACCTGTTCTAACCAAGTCAAACCATCTATGGCCTTCAAAAGCTAACTCTAATCTTCTTTCGTCAGCAATAGCTTGTCTAACTTCAGCTTGAGAGCCAGCAGTTGAATCAGCTAAACCAGCTCTAGTTCTAATTTTATTTAATTGATCGAGTGCTCCTGAAGTATTTCCAGTTTCATTCAATGCTTCTGCATATAAAAGAATAACATCTGCCAATCTCAATTCTATCCAATCATGCTCAGGACCTCCAGTTTGAGGAAATTTTGGAGATGCCATAAGCTCAGTATTGATAGTTACATCTCTTCTCAAATCACCTTCACTTGCATCAAAAGCAGCCACTAAATCTGGATCTAGTGGTGCAAGAGATTTTGTATCTAATCCACCAGACCATGACCAAAACTCAGAAAAACCATACTCATCAGAAATAGAGCCCGAAATTTGGGTTGCATAAATGATTTCTGAATTCAAATCATTGTCTACACCAAAAATATCCGCGAAATTAGCTTGTAAAGCGATTCCTGCACCAGCAGCTCCGTTTACAACCGCAGCAAGTTCTGTAACAGCACTAGCATGGTCTCCCATTTGCATATACACTTTTCCTAACATTCCTTGAGCTGCATATCTAGAAGCTCTTCCATTATTTATGGTAGGACTTAAAGCAGACGCTGCATCATCCAAATCAGAAATAATTTGGCTGTAAACTGCAGAAACTGGTTGTCTTGCTAGAATAGAATTATCCGTTGTACTTGGCGTAGCTGATAAATTGATAGGCACATCACCAAATGCTCGAACTAACTTAAAATAAGCCAAGCCTCTTAAAAATTTAGCTTCCCCTACTTCTGTTGCACTTGAAGAATTTTCAATTACGTTATTTGCACTTAAAATAGATTTGTATAAACCTGTGTAAAAAGGGCCAAAAAATTGGTCTTCCATATCTACTAAATCGCCATTGAATCTATCAAATGATGGATATGGCTCTTCTTCCATTAGTGCATTATCTGCTCGGAAATCACCCATTACCGCCATTGGCGTAACGCCTGAGTGCTGATAAAAATAAGCTGCATTCAAGACTCCTTCGTAACTTGTCAAAGAATCTGAACTTGCAATGTTTGACGGAAATTGGTCCAAATCATTATCACAGGCTACTAATAACATTAGCGTCCCCAGTAATACATATATTCTTTTCATGATTTTATTTTTAAATTTTAAATTAGAAACCATCCTGATAGTGTTCAGGATTGGAAGAATAGAGATATTGAATGAACTGAATTTAGCAGTATATTCAAATCTCTATTCTCGATGTTCGATGCTCCTTAAAAGTTAGCATTGACACCAAACGTAAAGCTTCTTACGATTGGACTTGCACCTACTTGTACACCGTATGTGGTTGGTCCTAAGTAACCACCATTTGTAATCTCTACACCTTCTGGATTATAAGAAGTATAATCATCTCCCATAAGGTACAACAAGTTAGTTGCAGCTGCAAATATTCTTAAAGAACCTAAACCTGCTTTACTAATGACATCTGGCTTAAGCGTGTATCCTATTGTTAAGTTTCTCAATGCTAAGTAAGATGCATCTTGAATCCCTGCGTCAGTTTGTCTTCTATTTCCTATGTAGTGCTGGCCATTATGATTAGCAATATTATCGGTACCAAAACCGTCCACTAATCTTCCACTCCACTCTGAACCATAGTATAATGGGTCAATGTTATAAACTTCACCACCTTGAGCACCTTGAAATTGCATAGATACATCAAAATCGTTGAAACTCAATTGTGTATTGAAGCCATAGTAAAAATCAGGTGTATTTTGACCTATTTTTACTAAATCTCCACCTTCTTCTACTGTTCTTGTTCTATCAATTACACCATCACCATTTTGATCTACAACATAAGATTCTCCTGTCCCGTTATTTGGGTGTCTTGTAGCATCTTCTAAAAATCGAATCTCTACTGGTCCAGTTGTTTCTAATCCCCACATTTCACCAATTTCTCCACCAACATAGTTTCTGAAAATTGGACCTCTACCACTCTGACCGTATTGTACTTGAGGTAATTCATCCAAACCACCTAAATCTGTAATTTCTGTATTAACTGAAGATAAGTTAGCACTAACATTCCAACGTAAGTTACTAGTATTGATTATGTTGGCACCTAATTCAATCTCCAATCCAGAACTTGTTACATCTCCAGAGTTAAGTACAATAGAAGTCGTACCCAATACCTCAGAAACACTTTGGTTAATTAAGATGTCTTCAATGTCAGAAGTATAATAATCTACTGCTAAAGTAAATCGATTCTCCAAGAAACCTAAGTTAATACCGTAGTTAGTCTCTGTATTTGTTTGCCATGTTAAATCTGGATTAGCAATATCTGATGGAATCAAAAATCCGTTTCCAAAAATAGTTGCTTGAGGATTTAACAAACTCAATGAACTGTATGCTCCTAAGAATGCTGTAGTTCCTAAAGAACCTCTACTGAAACGTAATTTTAAATCCGTTAAAAAGTCATTGTTGTAGAATGCCTCATTGTGAACATTCCATCCTAAAGAGAATGCAGGGAATACTTCAAATCTATTGTTACGTCCGAAACGAGAATCACCATCTCTTCTAACAGATACAGATGCTAAATAACGATTGTCATATGCATAGTTAATTCTACCAAAAACACTTCTTCTTGATACCGTCTGGTCTATTTCTGAAATAGCTAAATCGGCAGGATCTAAAAGCGCAAAGTTAGCTGGCTGACCAAAAGGAACGTTTGTTCCATCTAAAGAGATTCCTGTAGTGTAAAAATTTTGAAATTCAACTCCAGCTACTGCACCAATGTCATGCTTCCCATTTAACACGGTAGCATAATTCAAAGTAGTTTCACTTAATACAGAAGTTCGCTTTCTATTAGTTTGATCTAAGTTCGTTTGTGTTGTTCGAGCTCTAGAATCAAATTCTAATCCTCTCCAGTAGTAGTCTTCTGTATCTCTGATATCTGCACCTAAAACAGTTTTAATATTCAATCCTTCTGTCAATTCAAATTGTAAATAAGAACTAACATTACCAAAAAGCGTTTTTTGGTAACGGTCTGTGTTGTCTAATTTAGTTGCAGGGCCAGCATCTCCTGAACCACCAATTCCATTATTAGCTCTTCCATAGTGCCAATCTTGTGCAGTCATACCTGGCTCAAGCGTGTAGATACTATTATTGAAAGGTGCATCACCACCTCTATAGCCATTATCAAATGGCGATAATCCTAATGCTTGTGCTTCTTGGTCTAACTGTTGAACAAAAGCAATAGATTCTGCTGTGTGATATATAGGGTGTACACCATATGCTCTCAATAAATCTCTCATATCATGGCCAACAATATCTCTATCACCAATAAATCCATTGATATTTAATCCAGTTTTAAATCTATTACCTAGCTTAGCGTCAACATTTAAACGAGCATTATATCTTTCAAAACCTTGTGTAATTACAATACCATCTGTGTTTAAGTAACCTACAGAAGCAAAGTAATTAACATCATCTGTACCACCACTAATACTTAAATCGTGGCTCATGCTGTTACCATTTCTGAACAACCAATCTTCTGGGCTAATAGCACCAGGAGAATTCTCATAAGCATTCAATCTATATTCTACAAAAGCTGGGTCCACTTGATCAAGGTTCCAATTTCCAGCAGCAATTTCTTCTCTTGCAATTGCAGCCCATTCTGGTCCACTTTTCAAAATATTTTCTCTATACTTACTTGAAGTACTTACATAAGCATTATAACTGATACTTGGTTTACCACTTTTTCCTTTTTTGGTAGTAACCAAAATAACACCATTCGCCCCTCTTGAACCATAAATAGCAGCTGAGGCAGCATCTTTCAGTACCTCCATACTTTCAATATCATTTGGATTAACCGTTGCCAAACTTCCTGAAATTGGGTAGCCATCCACAACAATTAGCGGGTTGGAATCACCTGAAATAGAAGAAGCTGCTCTAATTTGAATCTTTGGGTCAGCACCAGGTGCTCCATCTTGATTTTGAATCAATACACCTGGTAACTTACCTGCTAAGGCATCATCTACCCGAGCCGCTTGAATAGCTGCTACATCGTCGCCTCCAATCTGTGCAATTGCACCTGTATTATGCGACTTTTTTCGAGTACCATATCCAACTACGACTACTTCATCCAGTAATTCAGCAGATTCAGACATAGTCAAATTAATAATTGTCTGAGCACCAACTGTCATTTCTACATCTTTAAAGCCAGTGTAACTAAAGACTAAAACATCATTTTCATTAGCTTCAAGAGAATAGTTACCGTCTAAGTCTGTAACCGTACCAGTAGAAGTGCCTTTAATCAAGACATTTACTCCAATTAAGGGTTGTCCATCAGCAGCTCCAGTCACAGTACCAGTAATTGTAGCTGTTACTTTTTCTTCTGTATTAATATTGTTATTCAAGTTCGTATCTCCTCTGGAGAAAACGGGAAGAAAAAGGACTAAAAAGGAAAGCATTCCAAGAAGCTTGATGCCCTTCCAATTTTTTGTTAAATTGTCCACCATAATTCAATGATTTAAAGTTGTTTTATAAATAGCTCCTATTTTAGTGAGCTTCATTAAGCAAGTAACCCTTGTATACAGCATAAAAAGTTTAGCTTAAAGTTCGTACAAAACTTTAAGAAGGTCATTAGTGGTATTTAATGACTAATTTCTTAGCTAAACGGTTTGTTATTGCTGAATTCAAGAGTTTTCCTAAGGGTTAGTAATAAATTAATATTGCTAACTCTTTTTTATTTTTACTAGAAATTAAGATACAAGGAAATAATTTTCAATAGTTCTTTTAATGATTATCTTCCATTTTCAAAGTTTTACTATAATCTGTTACATCTTGTAAGTGGTCTTCCATTGCCTTTGCAGCTAATTCCGGTTTCTGATTAACGATATATTTTAAAATCACTTTATGTTCTTCCAAGGAGCGGTAAAATCTGCCATCTTTACAAACATCTAGTTTAGTAAAATTCTTAACTATATCAGGTGTAATAATTAGCATTAAAGACTTTAAAACGGTATTTCTTCCTGCTTCTGCTATGGTTAAATGAAATAATAAATCTTCGGCTACTGCTGGTAAGCCATTTCTTACTTTTGCCTCATAAGCATCTAAGGCATTTTTCATATTAATAATGTCTTCCATTGTTCGACGCTTGGCAGCTGTTCTTGCTGCTTGCGTTTCCAAAAGCGCTCTTGTTTCTACTAAATCAACAAATTCGCTTTTTTCCAATTTCAAGACATCCGTAATTAAACCTTCTAATGCTGTGATACCTATCCCTTCTACAATGGTACCACTTTGTGGCAAGGTTTTTAAAATGCCATAAAATTCTAATTTAGCTATAGCATCTCTTACATGTGTTCGTCCAACACCAAGTTTTTCTGCTAATTTTCTTTCAGAAGGTAGTCGGTCTCCAGGGTTTAATTGGCCAGAGGATATTAAACCTCTTATCTGCCCAATTATTTTATCTACGGGGGTTTCTACAGCTATCTCCTGAAAGTTTTTTAACATACTTCATTTATTTTCAATACACATTCCTACAAATTGGTTGACCAAAAATTGAACGACCAATTTATTTAATATCAAAGATAAAATAAATAATTGGTTGACCAAAAAGAAATAACTTTTTTTTAGTAATATTTTTTTAATAGAAAAAAAGTAGTAAATCTAGTTGAAGGTGTGCGTATTTTTTGACTATCGTTCTAAAAAAATTATTGTACAGTATTGCTTTGGAATTATTTTTATAGGACGATAGTCGGAAAATAATGCAAACTAACTTATCATAATTAGCTTGACGTACTAATAGGTCTTAATAAAATGAATACTCTATCCTACTAAAAATCGGAATTACCGCCCTTCGCTGCTTCGCAGCTCGGGCGGAGGAGGGAGCTTGAGGGTGAACCGACTTTTTTTCGAGC
>CALLVC010000196.1 GCA_938010785.1 uncultured Saprospiraceae bacterium | reverse complement strand
TAAAATCGCAGTGGAAGCAATCGTGCTAGCATTACAGAAAATAATTCTTGCATGGAACTCTATATCCTCGCCTGTCAAACGGTCTTTTACTCGAACACCACTGGCTTTACCCGTTTTTTTATCAAATATAATTTCGTGCACGATGCTATCTGGACGAAGGTGCATATTACCTGTAGCCTCCGCAACGGGTAGGGTAGCAGACAAACTACTAAAGTAGCCACCAAAAGGACAACCTCGCACACATCTTGCTCGGTTTTGACATTTTCCTCTTGTTCCTAAATGCACATCCGGATTATATTCTGATAAGTTCGCCAAACGAGAAGGCGTTACCAGTCTATCTGGATATGCTGCACTAACCGTTTTTCTAAGATGTTGCTCCGCACAATTTAACGGCCAAGGTTTCAGAAATTTACCATCTGGAATTTGCTTTAGCCCTTCTTTTTGCCCACTTACGCCGACAAATGTTTCTACATAATCGTACCAAGGTGCAATGTCCTTATAGCGAATCGGCCAATCTACTGCAATCCCATCCTTTAAATTTGCTTCAAAATCTAAATCACTCCATCGGTAGCATTGACGTCCCCACATAATGGACCGTCCACCGACGTGATGCCCACGAATCCAATCAAACCGATTGACTTCATCGTAAGAATAATCACTGTCTTTATTGATAAAATGTTTGTGGTCTTCTCGGACCCACCAACTCAATCTGTTTTGTTGGAAATAATCATTGGCAACTTCTTCTGCGGCCACTCGATTATTGTTTGGCAAATCCCAAGGGTCAAAACCCGCAGTTGGATAATCCCCATGCTTGACCATTCGCCCTCTTTCTAGCACTATGGTTTTATAGCCTTTTTTACACAATTCCATTGCCGCATATCCGCCGCTGATGCCTGAACCAATGACAATGGCATCGTAAGTATAAGATTCTTTTGTGTTATAATTCATTTTTGATAGAATAGAGATTAGAAAATAGAGAGTAGTGATAAGGAGGGAGTGCATAGAATCTCTATTCTCTGCGCTCTCATCTCTACTCTTAAAATTACAGCGCCCATGCTTTTCCTCCTGCTTCTTCAACGCTAATGCAAGCTTCATAATCGCCTGGGACAGGCAGATAGCTTAGATAATTCATGCCAATTTCTTTGCTAGACAAATAATAGGCGATGGTTTGTTGTTTTAGACTGGTGAAAGCTTTTCTAGCTGCTTCTGGGAGTGCTGCTTCTCCGTTATTGAGTTGGGTAACCATTCCTACGAGGTCTTCCCCTTTTGCTTTGCTGAGTAGCGTAGCTAATGCTTCAAACCCACTTTTATAATTGTTTCTTTCTTGTTCAGAATAGACATTGCCTACCATATGGTCTATCATGTCATGAACGCCTACTTCTGTAGCAGAAGGACTATCTGTTTTGGGTAAAATGAGATTAGCGACTTGTTTGACTAGTTCCATTTGTGGACCACTAAAAAAGGCTAATCCTTCCGCTGCTTTAGCTGTAGCAACTTCTGATTGGCAACCCACTAAAAGGGAACTTATCAATGGAGCACTTAAGGCTGCACCTGTGGCATATGCAGTATATTTTAAAATGGCACGTCTTTCCATAAAGTAAAATATTTGATTGTTAATTATTCCTCTAAAGGTAGGTAAATTGGAGGAGATATTAAAATTTAATTGGTGTGGGCAGAGGGCAGAGGGCGTAGAGCAGAGGGGAGGAAAACTCTCGACAAAGTGTTTTAACTGATATTTATCGGTTAAAGGATTTTTGGTTACGGACTAGTTTTAGGTGTGAATTAAATTGGTGACGCCCGAAAAAATTGACAAAAAAGGTGCCTTTAGGTACCGAAAATGGGTAGTCAAAGGGTATGAACGATTGGTATTTGTGCCGTAGGTACAAAATATGGCGTTCAAACCCACGTTTCGTACCTACGGCACGGTTAGAAGGAAGGAGTTTTCCTTAGTTTTACTTTTACCCATATTGGATACCTACGGCATCTTTTTCTGGCTTTTTCCCATTTGTGTGCATACGTGAGGGCAGGGGGGCGGTAAACCCTCAACTATATGTATTATACCTGATATTTATTGATTAAAAGGTTTTTGGTTACGGACTAGTTTTAGGTGTGAATTAAATTGGTGACGCCCGAAAAAATTGACAAAAAAGGTGCCTTTAGGTACCGAAAATGGGTAGTCAAAGGGTATGAACGATTGGTATTTGTGCCGTAGGTACAAAACATGGCGTTCAAACCCACGTTTCGTACCTACGGCACGGTTAGAAGGAAGGAGTTTTCCTTAGTTTTACTTTTACCCATATTGGATACCTACGGCATCTTTTTCTGGCTTTTTCCCATTTGTGTGCATACGGTAGGTCTGGAGACCTGCCCTCACGCAGTCAGGCGGGCTTCAACCAACGGTTTCTGATTTTTGGTAATCCCTTAGCCCTATGCCCTCAGTATATCCCTCTACTCCAAAATATCCTCAATCCTAGCATTTATATCCTCAAAATGAGCTTTAGCTTCCTTATTTTTCATCCGTTTCACTGCTTTTAGGCCATTTTTCAACTCATTCAAATTAGCTCTTACTGCTGCTTTAATGTCGGTTTGGTCGTATTCGGCTTCTTCTATTTTCATTAAATCTGCCATTTTGCTAATGTAGGCTCTTTGTAGATTTCTACGGAAAGCATCTGGTTGTTTGCTCGCTTTTAATTCAGCAAAAATACCATTGCGACTATCGTCCATGACATTGGTTAAGGTATAGGCAGTACTGCCATTTAGCGCTTCATTTTCTGATAATCTATTCAAACGGTCTTTATCGAACAATCGATTGAGGTAGCGAACTTGGAAACTTCGCAAACGCTCTAAAGCTCCTGCATTTTGAATCTTATTTAAAACAGATTTTTCTAATAACCAATTCGGTGTTTGAAAGAGCTGCTGATTTAAGAAATTCATCGCCTGCTTTTGCTTGGCTTTTGGCACATGGGTGAATACCGCACCTGCTTCATCGTAGGTTTTTTTATAGTCATAAATGCCACCAATATTGGTCGTCACGTGACCCATATATCGACCTAGTTGACTATAAATATTGTTATATAATTCGTTTAAATCATCATAGTTTTTACCATCTGCCTTAGACCATTCTATTAAATTAGGTAGGATTCTTTGGAGGTTTTTGATGCCCAATTCACTGGCGTAGACAGCATCATCTCCTAAATCTTCCGTTTGGGCGGATGGGTCGGCATTGTTTCTTTTTTGTGCGCCGTAGCGGTAGATAGGATTACTGGCTCTTTCTTTTATCCAATTATTTAAAGTGCTTCTTTCTGAATCTACCGTAGCGTCTTTGCTTAATAATTTATACCCATAAGTAATAGACCAATCATCGTATGGCCCGATACCCGGATATAATAATACGTCGCCATCTTCTGGTTGAGCGATGTAGTTAAATCGAGCATAATCCATAATGGAAGGAGCTGTTCCACCCATTCTGTGGGTAAAGGATGGCGAGCGTAAGGAGTCTACAGGATACGCTGGACTTGACCCCATATTATGCGGTAAGCCTAAGGTGTGCCCTACTTCGTGAGCAGCTACGAAACGGATTAATTCTCCCATCACTTCGTCTTTAAATTTGACGCTTCTTGCTTCTGGATTAATGGCAGCCGTTTGCATCATGAACCAATTTCTCAAAAGATTCATGACATTATGATACCATAAAATATCACTCTCTAAAATTTCTCCTGTTCGTGGGTCGTGTACGTGGGGTCCTTGAGCATTTTGTATATCGGTGGTGATATATCGAATGACAGAATACCGCACATCTTCTGGACTCCAATTGGGGTCTTCTTCTTCGGTCGGCGCATCTTTGGCATAAATGGCATTTTTAAAACCTGCTTTTTCAAAAGCTTTTTGCCAGTCATTAACGCCTTGCTTGATGTATGGTCGCCAAACATCAGGAGTGCCTGGGTCGATGTAATAAACGATTGGCTTTACTGGTTCGACCAGTTCTCCTCGATTATAGGCAGCCCAATCTTTTGGTTCTAATTTCCAGCGGGTAATGAATCGTTTATTGAATGCCTTTTGCTCATTGGCACTATAATCTGTTTGTTGGATAGAAAAATAACCAACACGTTCATCGTAATATCTTGGTTCCCATTTAATTGCTGGTAACTCGATAAACGATTGATTCATTTCTATAGATAAGGCTTTAGTTATTTGGTTATCAGGTAGTTTTGAACCATTGAAGGTTAAAATGTGTCTAACTTCTACATTTTTTGGAAAAGCTTTCATGTGCCCAATCATCGACCTTTTTTTGTCTAAAGCTTTGACTCCAAAACGCTTACGCTCACTTTCCCGTAAAGGGCCAATCATGGCAACATCTGTGGTGAATAATTCGGTTACGTCGAAGACAACTCCCGAAGAATCTGCATTCAATGCCGCAATTGGGAAGGACATAATAATCGGTTCAAAATTATTGTTTTTGAGCGATTTATAAATAGGGTCTTCATGGCTAGCAACGCTATTGTAGGAAACAGACCGTAGCAAGATATTTTCATCATGCTTTTGCCAACGGACGACTTGTTGTGGCCGAGATTTCATGCCTGCACCACCAAAGTTTAAATTTTTAACGTGTCCAGATATACGACTGACGACTAATAATTCTTTGTTCAATAAATCATTGGGCATTTCAAAATAATACTTTGCGCCCATTTTATGAATGTTGAAAAGCCCCGTGTCTGATTTTGCCTCTTCGGTTATGATGTCTGCTAAAGGCTTGATTTTGCTAACGGATTTTTTCTTTTTCTCCTCTTTTTTGTCGTCGTCTTTTTTGTCTTGCGCAAAAGTGATACTTGGCGCTAGGAAACAAAAAAGGAATAGAAAAACAGATAACTTGTTGTGGAAATGCATTTTTGATGTTGGTTTTAATTTTTGAAAGGTGCTATAGATAATTAATTATTCGACTTGTACGAACGAATGTAATGCTTCCAAAAGATTATACTTTAGGAAAGGTAAATCTATGAAATATTTAGGAAAAATTAACTATGAAGTGGAAGTGGATGACTAGAGTTGTATAGTGGCGGATAAATAGGAAAGAAAAGAGGGGAAACTTTGTGGAGATTAAAAGGATTTTTGTTACTATTCAGCAACCCAACCCCTGCCTCTGCTGGCAGGCAGGCACAAAAAGAACACAAAGGAGACAAAAGGCATAAAAGCTTAATTTAATAAAAAATTTTGTGCATCTCTTTTGTGTTCTTTTGCACCTTTTGTGGTTCAAGAAGGCGCTAATTTTACTGACAATGGCAATGGAGCCATCCCTAAACCTATCGCACCAAACTCACATCACCAGATACCATTTCTGCCGTTCCATTCTTGAAAGCGACCTCAGCAAAATATAGATAAACACCTGGAGGGGCTTTTCTGCCAGACATGGTATTTCCATTCCAACCTTCAATATTTGAGTTCATGTCCATGTCTTTCTTTTCATACATCAGTTCACCCCAACGGTTGAATACCCGAAACATATTGATTTCTTGTACTGCTGAACTACCGAAAGGCCTTAATAAATCATTGGAACCATCTCCATTAGGAGAGAATGCCGAAGGAATATATACTAAATTACTATTACTAACTCGAACGACTATTTGGTCAGTTGCTTCACAGCCTGATTCATTCATCACGGTGACCTTGTAGCTGGTAGATTTAGTCGGTGTTACAATAGGATTCAGACAATCCGCACAGATACTAGTGTCTGTACTTTCCCAAGTTATGGCAATTATTTCTTCGTTGGCTTGTGGAGTTAAATCTATGCTTTCTCCTAAGTTGACATCTGTATTCATTGGTAAAGAAACGTCAAATACTGGTGGGTCTGTTAGTACGACATCTTCTGACCATTCACAGCCATTATTATCTCTAATTATTATAGGGTAAACGCCTATAGATAGGTCATTTCGGATGCTAAATTCTTCAAAGGGGCCTCCTCTAAAAGAATAGGTATATGGTTCTGTGCCACCTTCTGCTTGGACGATTACTATGGAACCATCCTGTTCGCCATTACAACTTGGGGATAAACCATTAAGCGAGGCAGTAAGACTTTCTGGCTCTATTAAATCAATTGAATCTACTCGAACACATCCGTTTCCATCTGTCATGGTAACACTCGTTACTCCCGCCGCAATGTTGTTGACTCTTTCAGAGGATGCGCCAGTACTCCAAAAAAGGGTGAGGGGAGCGGCTCCATTAATAGGTGTTGCCAATAGCACGGCATCTTTTTCACCCCGACAGGAAACGCCCTTGAGCGTTTCAATGGCAACAGTGATATCTGAAGTACATAGACATTCAGCTATACCTACTACTTCGGTTTCACCACATTGATTGGCGTCTACAAAACTTACCGTATAAGGGGTATTATGAGGAATAGAATCTGAAGTAAAGACGGTGCCTTTAAAACTACCAGTAATGGTACTTGAACTGGATAAGGCATAGGAATCAACGAGCCCACCTGTTAATTCAAAAGTAAGGACTAGCATAGACCCTTCCTCATTACAATGAACCTCAGAATTAAAAATTGTAGGTACATCAATAACCGTTAATTCAATTTCATGGTCCATGCGTAGTGGCATATCCGAACAAGTCAATACGCCACTTTGATTAATGGATTGTACAAATAAGCTAGTACTTGCATCGGTGGCAATTGGAACAGTTTCTCCATCGCTTATTCCCATTAATGTTTGAGAAGATTCTCCATTGAAAAAGGTAATGTCGTAGGTTGGACCAACTCCTGTGATATTAAAGGTTAAAAAGCTCATATCTCCTTTGCAAACAGTTGAATTAGAGAGGCTTAGGGAAACTTCGGGGATAGAGTAGAAAGTGACGGGTTGTCCTACCGAAACTGCCATACAAGGATTGTTTGCGGCACTTAAAATTGGATTTCCTAGCATATCTGCTTTGGTGATTACAGCGGATATATAGTAGGTGGTACCATGTGTCATGGTGTTTGGGTCAAAGGTGAAATTGGCGTCTTCTTTGAAATCTACTACATTGCCTAATTCATCCGTTGGACTATCATGCAATACATAGTACAGAATATCTTCTTTGTCTAAATTTTGTCCATTTTCTCCAAGGTAATTACCAGTAGCAAGTTCTGTATCACAAACATTGATGGGCAGAAAATCCATACCACCAACTACGGAATTACATTCACAGCTGAAGTTAACCGATACGACGAGCGGGGCACAACTGTTGTCTCCAATTACTTGAAAATCAAAGACAGCTCCACTGGCAATCTCTTCACTGACAAACGTATTTCCAGTTCGGGTTCCATCTAGGCTTAACACCTGATAATTGTCTGTTCCTATAATATCAAAAGTTAAGGTATATTCTGTTGCGGTTGTATTACAGTCCTGAGAAGGAGTAGTAATCACTGGCCTGCCATTCACTGTAATTACCGCTGCACCATCTACCATATTTGCACAACCATTGCCATCTTGAACGGAAACCAAGGTGTATGTGATAGTAGTATCAGCTGTTATTGGAATAAGTAAATTAGTAGTTGGAGAGATGGTGTCATAAACATTGACCCCATCCGTATAGCTTATATTAAAAGGAGCAGCTCCGGTTAAATCAATTTGTAGATTAGTTGGGTCTCCTGCACAAATAAGGGCGTCGCCAGAGATGGTCGCTGTTCCCAAAGACATGCCTTGAATAGACACTTGGGCTACATCGGTACAATTGTTATCTGTGTTGGTCACTCTTACCCAAACATCCGTTGGGGTAGAAATATTTAAATCTGTCAGGGGCGTAGCTGTTAAATCTTCGGCCTCAGCTAAAGTTGCAAAATAATCGAAGGATAAACTGCTTGCAGCTATTCCATTTTTCTCTACGAATTGTTGGGCTGCAAGGTCGATAGCTCCAACTGCACAATCTAAATCTATAGTTAAATCGTCAATATCAGGAGCAGTAAATAAATTAATGGTAAAAGGAGCAACCGCAAAACAAGATTGTGAACTTGCGGCTCTTATCCAATAGGTATCACTAAGACACACCTCATTACCAAGCGCATCGGCAACATTTCCTGCTTCTGCCTCTGCTTCTGATAAATAAAAGGATAAATCAAATCCTGTTAATGGTTGACCATCCGTATTTTCTAAATTTAAATCTGATAATTCAAAACAAGTTCCTCCACAAATATCTTGGTCAGGGATAGGGGCAATTTCTGGAGAATCTTCAATTACAAAAACTACTTTCTCAACTTGAAAACATGGACCTCCTGCTTGTTTTTCAGCTCTTACCCAATAAGTAGCATTTGCATCAGCTATTGGAGGCCAAAACGGATTGGTTCTATTGACTGCCTCTAAGCTGTCTTCGTAATATGAATAAATAAGGTCACCACCGTCTTGATTTAGATTGATAAAAAGTAATTCGTCTTGCAGATTAGCAAAATTTTGAGTTTGGGTACAGTATCTTAAAGTGTCTGCTGTTGAAAAATCAATTAGATCTACTAAAACATTCATTTCCGCAAGGTGCCAACAACCATTTGGTGTGGTCTTTCTTACCCAATACCTGTCCGATACCGAAACTATACTTGAAGCCATCGAATTGATGTCATTTACTGCGTCTTGTTGTGTAGTAAAAAAATCGACCCTTGCGTCAGAAACGTTATTTATATCTTGAAATCGGGTATTCAAATCTACAGGGTCGCAGGATGGAATTGGATTAGGTATTGCCGATAAACTTGGTTTTATTTCTATATCGATATTCCAACAAATCAAACTTTGTATGGGACAAATCATTTCCATACAAATTTGCCCTGAAGTTGCTCCGAATTGAACGGTAACACTATCTCCTAATGCATTTGGTATAATAGTTGACCCTGGCATTGTTGATTTAGAAATCCAATCGTAAGTAGTGGCAAACTGTACTTGTGAAACAGCAAAAGTTTGAACATCTCCTTCACAATTAAAAAGCGTATCCGTTACTGGGGTTGGTAATATTGGTAAAGGGTCTTGATGCAATATTTCTGGACCGATGGTCGCTGTCCCGTCAAATTGAATGGTGAAACCTAAACTATCGTTTTCTAAAGGGGGAGAACAAATTGAGTTACCTGCTTTGTCGGTATTTTGTACTAAAAGGTAATAATTTTCTCCAGCTTCTAAAGAAATTGATTCTGGATATACAAAAAGATTAAGGTCCGCTATTGGGTCATAACCAAATTTATTTACAGGGTCTGTACTTGCTCCTACAGGTGCAAAATTACCATCACATACCTCAATACCTGTAAAATTACAGTAGAATAGTTCTCCACAAAAGTTATCATTGGGACAACCGCCTCTCCATATTGCAAAATCATACGATGTTCCACGATTTTCGGGTGTGATTAGTAACTCTAAGCTTCCACTCGTTTCTGCTGAAAAAACAAACCAAAAAGATTTATCATTTGGAGTAGCAAAAAAAGCTCTATCTGTACCACAGTTCATTTCAGTATCCATAAACCACTCAGCGGGTTCTGTTCCCGCTCCAATTACGGAATCAATGGTAATATCAGGTAAATCAGAAAGTAATATTGGTGTAGTCGGAGCAAGCGGACGAGCATCCACGCAATCCTCACTATTTTGAGAAAAAGTAGTTGAAAGCAAGCAAAAGAATAACAAAAGTAGGCATGCTAAATGTCGCATTCGAAGGATTATAATTTGTTGATAAAAATTCCGTGTGTCAGAGAGAACGCAGATAAAAGAATTTTATTCAATTATTAAGCATTTTTTTTTGACTAACAAAATTGTTCACAAGATAAGACATGTCGATTAAACGATTAAACTGCTCGATTAATTTGCAGGTCTTATATTAAAAGGTTAAAAATAAAAAAGTTTGCTATTTGTTTTTTGTGTATCGGGCAATAAATAGCTTTAAGTCAACTATTTGCCAATTTAGATAGTAATACGAAGGATTTTTTGGAGTAGTTTTTTCTACTTCTTTATTTAAATACTTTAATCGATAGGTGGTGGTTTCAAAAAAGGAGGTCTTATTGAAGGTAAAATTCTCATTTTGACAAAAATAATATAAAGATTATAAATATTATTAATTTTTAACAGTTTTTTCAAACTCTTTAGCCCGATTATTGAATTAATAGTTTGTAGAGAGAAACAAGGCTGATTTTTATAGCGTTCAAAACGCTACATCCTATTTCCTTTCTAGCTATTTTTTCAATTCTACATGGTCTAGCGTTACACTATTGAAGCAACTACTTAACATAGTACTTAAATTATTTTTTTCTAAAACTACTTATCTTCTAAGATGGGTTGTTGTCCTAGTAGGACTCTGCTTTCCTATGCTTTTAGTGGCACAATCTCCTTCCCAACCTAGCGAAAAATTACTGATAATTTTAGCCGATAACTTAGCCCAAGGCGATTTGATTGCTTTGAGAGATTTAATAAAATTATATGATAAATATCCTGAAAATCAAGTAGTTAGTGACTTGTTGAAAAGTTATACCTTGTTTACAGCAGACGAATGGAATTGGGAAAAAGACCCTGTCAATAAGGACTTGACCACTATATTTTATGAAAAATCGACTGCCTTTCATTTTTCTGAATTGCTAAAAGTTTTTTATTTGACGCCTATTGAGGATAGGGCAGGAAAGGTTGAAATAACTTCGAAAAAGAATCCCCAAATTGACCCTTTTTTGATTCGGAAGTCGGTACAAAAAATTGAGACTTCTATCAAACAAAAAGATTATATCCCCTTATTAAAAGAGATTGACCGTATTGGTATTTTTAAAAATCCTACGGTTTATTTGATTTTAGAATCGTTATTAGCGCATAAACGCCTGTTGTCATTGAAAAAAAAGGACAGAGAGGTCATTATTTCTAGAATCATCCCTTATTTACCTGATTCTATTGTTTTTGAAAAATTATTATGGCTAACGGAAAAAGGGGAATTACCCCTTGCTTATAGTCAAAAGCAATTGGCCTTAGTTACCAATAATTTTTTTGCTGTTTCTTCCACTAAGGAATTGGTTAATGAATATAAAAAACTTAAACAGCAATTTGATAATGATTTGGACCTCATCAAAACTTATGGTTATCAAAAGGTCAACTTGACTGATGCTTTATTTTTTGAAGAAAAGGTAGATTATTTTGGATGGCTTGCTGCTACTACTCCAGATTCTTTATTTTGGATTAAGCGGACGGCTATTTCTGACCTATTGAAAACTGAACAGCCTAAAGCACTTTTTTATATAGCTGGATTAAATTTTAGCTATTGGAAATCTACTGGTCAGAATAACCCAAGCCTATTGGCAAATATCTTTCAAAATATTGATGTAACGGTTAAAGTTCCCACTGGCGAAGCTTGGACGAATGAACCTTTAAATACCATCGGGCAGGAAGCATTGATTCATTATTGGTCCGTACATTACCAGGATTATGAGTGGGATGCATTTGAAAAACGATTTGTTAACCAACAATTATTTTCTAATGAATTGGCTGATTATGACCGATATTTTCGTCGGTTAAATTCTACAAATGATACAGTGGCTTTTAGGTCTTTTGTGGCTTTGAGTATGGGTAAACCCAATGAAATTCAACAATTAATCAAAAAATTTAAACCCCTACTTCGTAATTATAATGCTTCTCTACCTCCATTTAAATATAAAATTTTAGAGCAAATTTCAATTCTTGGGCATTTTTGCCATCAAAATGATATTAATTATAGACCTAGCCTTGATTTGCAAAGGAACTTAATCAAATTGCTTGAAAATTTAGCCGCTTATGAAAGAGTAGGGATAGAACAAAATTTGATTAATAGCTTGGGCATAGAAGATTTAACAGGTTTAGAATATTTTGCCGCCTTGTATGCTCAAAACTTACGGGCTAATTATTCCTTTGGACGTATTTTAGATTATTTATACTCTGAACATTGGAAGGAAATTCTAGCGGATGAACGGCAGTTTCGTTTATTCTTGTTGAAGGTAGAATTATTTCGAAATTTTGGCGGCTTTGGGAATAGTAAGAAATATGCTAACAAATTAGATATTGAAGATGCTAAAACGCTGGATTTGCTGCACAGCCTGAGAGATTTAGAAACAAACCCTTATATTAGAAAAAGTGTTTTGTACTTTTTGGATAGAGAGATTGAACCTTCTTCTGCTACTAAAATTGCCAATTTTTTGTCCGCTCCAAAAGAAATCGACCGATTGGAATTAGAAAAATTGCCGCCCTATTCGGAAAAAGAATTACCTGAAATTGTACAAGGCTTATTTTTACAAGAAGATAAAAAAGCTACTCGAAATATCGGTACTTACTTGGAATTGTACGCTTCTATTGATATGGTTCCTCAATTATTTACTATTCCTCAAAAACAATGGAGTGCTAATAAATATGCGGGGAAAGCATTGGTAAAAATCTTAGAAAAAGTTTATCAATTTTCTTTTGATACTAAGCAGAATGAAGCTATCAATAGATGGTGGAAATTGTGGAACACCATGCCAGAAAATTATATTGAATGGAGTGAATTTCTATTTCAACAGCAACTTGCTCAATTGAGAACTGCGGAAGAAGTGACTATTAATGACATTAATAGAATAACAAAATCTTCCTATTACAAGGAGAGTCATCGTAAATTGTGTTTAGAAAACCTTCATAAAATAAAGAAAAGTAGAACGATTTATCGATTAGAAATCAAACCTTTATTGTCAGCAGAAACAGAGTTGAAGTACCTTCAAAATATTGATTTCTCTTCGAAGGAATTGGCTAATATACCGAAAATGTTTTCGAAAAATAATCCAAGTGATTTACTAGTTTTTATTTACAAAAAAGCGGGAAAATCAGACATTGCGGCTAAGAGTGCTTTATACAACTCTCTTTTTCGACAAGCTTGGTTTCTTGATAATGTTACGAAGGGAGAAATTCCTCCTGATATATGTAATGCTATTAAACTTACCTTTTACCAATATCTTTCTCAAAGCACTTTTTTAACGGAATATGAAGAACAAACGACTCAGTTGAATATTGTGCATCTAGAAAACGCTTTTTTGAGTTTTAAAGAAAAATTGATTCGTATTTCTAAGGATTCTTTGAATGAAGCCATTCGGTACGAATACTTGAATGCTACTTTATCCAAAATAGAATTTCCTGAAATTTTAGTGGCTTTTTCTGTTTTAAAGGATTTACAGATTGCTGATAAAAACCTATTTCTGTTTTTGAATAGAGATTTTGGCTTACCAATTTTTGAGGTTCCCTCAGAAAAAGATGCTCTCAGAATTATGAATCGACTCAAGAATAATAACGAATACGAATTTTATGAGCAAACATTATTGGAATTTGGTCTACCGATTGTCAAGGAATCTGGTAAATTGGACTTTGAAAAAGTTTATCAACTTTTAAGTTATGATTTAGTTGTTCCTTTTCTTGGAGAAGGTGGGAAATATCGAGATTATTATACCTACGGTTTGGTCAAGTTACTAGAATTACATTTTAAAACCACCTTAGATTTTCATCCAAAATTGAATGAAAATCAGACCTTTTATACTTTCAATAGCTACAAACGGGTAACCGCATGGCGAAAATATTTATTAGATAAAGGAATCGTCAAAAAAGGAAATGTCCGACCATTTGGAGGCTAATGTTTAGTGGTTAGTTGTGAGTTGTTAATTACTGACCACTAACCACTAACCACTATTTCACCGTATTAAGGTCGAATTCCCCTTAACCATCTTAACGGTTCCATCTGTAAAACGAGCTTCTACAATCCATGCAAAAACATTGGTCGTCATCGGTTTTCCTCTGAAATTGCCATCCCATCCTGCTGATTCATCATTGGCCATAAAAGGTTGCCCGCTGAAAACTAGTTCTCCCCAACGGTCAAAAATTTTAAAAGATAAGATTTCCGTACCTTCTACTCCATGAACAGTTAATTTGTCATTTATTCCATCTAGATTAGGTGAAAAACCTGTGGGGACGTATATTTTTCTGTTTTTTTCTACCAATACTCTGAAGCGAGCATCCGCTTCACATCCTACCTCATCAATGACTTGTAGGGTATATAATTGTGCATTGGTAGGAGTGATTAATGGATTGGGACAATCGGTACAACTTAAATCTGTTAGATTATGTCCTGACCAAATGTAAGTAATTTCTCCTTTACCATTATTTATGATTGGATTAATTTCTGTAGGCTCATTTTCTTCCAATTTCAAATTATCTAAAGTAATACTTAATGGCAGTGCTTCTGCTAATTCAAAAGGTTCAATAGGAACTACACAGTTATTGGCGTCTCTAAAAGCGGGTTCATATTTGCCTGGTCGTAGATTACTGAATTCACTCGAAGGAGAATAGCGATTGCCATCTACACTATAGGAATATGGAGCTGTTCCACCTGTAGGGAGCATTCTAAAGACACCATCTCTATCACCCGGACAACTTATCGAGTCCAACATGGTTTCAACAAATAATTCCTCAGGTTCTGAAATACTAATGCTTTCGGTATGTTCACAATTATTAGCATCTGTAAGCACTAATTCATAGTCGGCTGCTGGAAGATTACTAAGGTTAGGGCTGGTTTGACCATTAGACCATTGATAATTTAAATTTGAAATGCCATCCGCAATTTTACTGGTGATTTGACCATCTACCATACCAAAACAGCTAATATCGCTTTTTTCTAATCTTAGATTTACTGCAATAGAGTTATCCACAATAGTCACAGTCTCTGATGCTTCACATCCTAAGTCGTCTATTACTACAACTGTATAATCTCCTGCCGCTAAATTTTGAGCGGTTGATTGATTTGTTTTGGCCAAGTCATTCCATTGATATTGATAAGCGCCAATTCCCCCCCTTGCTTCAACACGTGCTGTTCCATTCGTTTCCCCTGCACAAAGAATTGGCGTTGCAGATGTGACTAATTGAACGCCTTCTTTTTCTTCTAATGTAATGGTTGCGGTAGAGGAACATCCCGCTTCATCAAGCACGGTTATAGTGTAGTCTCCTTTAGGTAAATTTTCTGCTGTGGAGCTTGTTCTAGTTGCATCATCTACCCATTGGTAGCTGTAATTTCCAATGCCATCAACGACAGCTACAGTAATGCTTCCATCTGAGCCATTACAACTAGCTAAAGTTGGTGTAGTCCTTAAATTTATTTCTGCTTTATCAGTAATTGTAAAATCTAAAGTGGTAGAACAATTATTTAGGTCTGAGACGATTACTTGATAATCTCCTGCTGCTAAATTGGTACGCTCCTCTGCATCTTGCCCCTCATTATCACTCCATTCTATAGCGTAGTTTGGCGTTCCTCCTGCAATCCTTAATGCTACTTGACCGTCTGTTCGCCCAAAACAACTCACCCCTTGTAACGCCGTATCTATTGAAATATCGGTTAAGGCGTCTAACATCACTACCAAATTTTTAGTGCATCCTGTTTCGTCCATGGCAATCACGACATAGTTTTCTGCGTGGAGATTGGTTGCTGTGGCGGCGGTTTGATTTTGGTCATCATTCCATGCATAGTTGAAACCACCCATGCCACCCTCTGCTAATACGGTGATGGAACCGTCACCTTTGTTTGTACAGCTTTCTGGTTTTGTGCTTACTTCAGTCAGATTAATTGCTGGTGGGGTATTGATGGTAAAACTTCTTTTTTCTTCACATCCTGCTGCATCGTTTCTAACCGTGACCGTATAATTTCCACTAGATAAATTATTTATAGCCGCTGTTTTTTCTCCATTATCCCAATTGAACGTAAGATTATTATAGATTGGATTTGCATTAACAGATATACTGCCATCTTGATTATTAAAACAAGATTCATCATTACTGATAGAATCAAGAATCATAGCTGGTGGTTCCGAAATCGTAACAAATTTTTGGTCGGTACAATCATTGGTATCTCTTACAATTATATCATATTCTCCTTTGGTTAAGGTGTTTATACTAGTTAAATCAGTTGCGGTGAAGGTTGAGTCCGCTAAGTTAGTCCAACTGTATGTATAAGCACCTTCACCACCACTTCCTTCCACGGAAATCAATCCATCATTTACACCAAAACAAGTAAGCGGTTGGCTATCTAATATTTGTAAATTAACTTTAGTTGGTTCGTTTATGGTAAATTTTAAAGAATCGCTACAGGTCATAGTAGACTCAAAAACGTGAATTTTATAAGTGCCTTGAGGTAAGGCGTCAAAAGTAGCGGTTTGTCCTAATTGACTGGTGTCATTTCCTAAAATAAAATAGGCATCGATAGGTGTAGAAATCGTAATTTGACCATCAGACCCGCCATTGCAACTAACGTTGGTGAGGCTATCTTCTTCTGGTGAAGGAACAACGCAAGCCGCGGTTCTACAACTTACAAAATTGGCAGATTCAGAACAAGTTCCACTTGAATTAGCACGTACATCTACGGATACTTCTTGGCCTTCATCTAGCCCTGTAATTTTATGTTGAAGATTTCCTGAATTGGCAGGTTCCCAGCCTTTTTTATCGACATTTACGTCATAACTAAGTGCGCCGACTACTGGTCTCCATTCAACTGTTATGGCATTTTTAGATACATTACCACAGGTAGGCTCAGGCTTACCTAAAGGTTGCTGGACATTTACGGTAATGTCATTACTGGCAGAACAGCCGTAGCTATCTGTAGCTTTTATGACGTATTTTGTCGTTTCAGCTGGAAAAACACTTGGGTTTGGACAATCTATACAAGACATACTGTCAGCTTGTTCCCACTCATAATTTACTCTATAATCGTTGTTGAAATTAATGGACCAGTGTAGCATAGTTCCTTTGGGGTCAGAGCCACCAATACCCGTGTCATCTCGCACGATAAGTGTCCATGTGCCATTTACTTTATTTCCATAAAAATCTGCAAAGTTTCCTTCTGGTAAAAAGTCTCCCGTAAAAGGAGCTTCTCCATCTGTAATCTTAGTAGATGCAACAGGTTTGAAGCAGGTTTCTTCGTAGTGGTTATTCCCTAATGTTCCATTATCTGTAGTTAATTCGATAAAACGACCACTTGGTGATTGTAAGAAGACATCCAATTGATTAACCCGTGCGTGGTTGATGTTAATGCATACGGAATGAATGAGTCCAGGGACCACTTCTGCTGGTTTTATATCTTTGACTTCTATCGTAAAAAGAGAGGGTTCATCATTGGCTAGTTCCGTTCGGTCTTCTTGGACTTCTTTAATTTGTGTTCCGATATCAGTTGGTTGTATATTAAAAGGGATAATACTGTCTATGGCACCATTTGTTGAGATGCCTAATAATTGAACACTATCGCCTGCGCAAATTTGTAAATCATCTCCTAAATCAGGAAGTTCTAGTTGAGCATCTTTTATAGGAATCCAAATAGTATCAGATAAACACTGGGCAATTTGAATTTCGATACCAATTGAATCATTGGCTTCTACTTCGTCATCTTTTAAGGCTTCTATGGAAAATGATGCGCTAAGTTCTCCTGCGGGTATGACTACTGAATTGGGAAAATCGTTAAAATCTTCGTCAACTGTTGCAGTTCCAATTTTAACAAAATTTATTTCATAATCTTCCGTTCTTGGAGCAGGAATACTAAATACTAAATCTGCACCAGAACAGCCTTCTACAATACTTCCATCTAATCCGATTCCAGCTAAATTGGTTTCAAAATTACTCGAACTAAAACTTCTTGATTCTAAAAACACGGCGGAATCATATAACCCATCTCGTACATCTGCTATAACTAACTTTAAGGTATATTCTTGACAAGGGGTTACTTTTGATTTGGCATATAGGGTGTTTGTAAATCCATCATATTCTAAAAACTGACTACCAGCATTGTCATTATACAAATGTTCATTTTTAGCTTCATTTGGTGGAAGTGTTGGACAGTTTGCTCCATTTGTTAAGTCCGTATCCATAGGATGGATAGTATTTACAGAAACAGGTAAATTTGTGCCTGGCACAATTGCCATATTTTGACCTTCTGGAGCAATGCCGGGACCATAAATAAAGAATCCGAACACATCATGGAAGCAGTCAATACTAAATTCGGGATATTCTTCTGAGGCAAATCTATATTTAAATTCTACTGAATCTGTGGTTGGTATAAAAGTTATCACATATTCTAAGACATCTTTTACTTCAAAAGATGATAAAGCTTCTAATTCTGGACTTACAGCGGTACTTTGATTTTCTGCTCCCAATCCTTCATTAACGTTTGGTCTATCTGCTTGAAAAGCTTCGCCTGTCGTTAACAAAAGCCCTTCTTCAAAACCAATCTCGTTCATACCATGTGAGAAATACCCTAAAGCTCTTGGTTCTCCATTAAATTGAATGTTTGTAATTTTGACACCATCGCCTAAAAAGACATTCTCTATCAAATTTTTCGGGGTAAAAGGATAGGTTACGGCAGGTTCTATTTCTATTTGGGCATAGAGGGGTGTAGCCTTTATAGTAAAAGCGAACAGAATAGCAAGAGGGATTTTCCAGTACTTGGGAAAGTTGTTTGTCATAGTGATACGTTTCAATCTTCAAAGTCAGTCGTAGTTGTTTTTAAAAGCAGATTACTTTTAGGACTACTTGACTTCAAAAGTCAGGTTGACGGTTATTAAGTATGATGGAATTGTGCGTCATTGGGGGACCTAACTAATCGGTTTTGTACTTAATAAATCCTGAGATTTATTGGGTACAAGGTGTTCGTTTTAAAATAAGAATCAATCATACGAATCTTATTTGTGAATTTATAATATAATAAATATATTTAATGTTTGGGTAGGATACTACATAACTTGAAATAGATGAAATACTAATTCGAACAACCTAATTTAAACATAAAATTAGTTAAGTTGAATTAAGAAAATCAAAAATTACTCAGTTATAAACGATGGCAAAGTGGAATTGAAGTGGAGGGAATAATAACCAAAATTATCTAAACTTCTGCTTACAGTCAAGGTTTATCGAAAAAAATAGGGAATAAGTCTGGTATAAGGTACATTTGAGCTAGAATTTTACCTTTTTGATACTTAAATGATTAACAAAATACTTTTACTTTTGTTTCTTTATTAAAAATAGACAATTCTATAGTTTAAATATAATACTTTTAGAAGCTGTAATAGCTGAGAAAAATAACACGAAAATTAGAAAAAAATAGTCAATGCAACAATTCTTTAAATTTGTTTTTGCCTCTTGTTTGGGCGTCTTATTATCCATGTTGGTTCTTGGATTTTTATTAATTGCTTTTGCGGGAGGTGCTGCTGCTAGTTTGGGTAGTAAGGATGCCGTTACCGTTAAGCCTAACTCTGTTTTAGAACTAAATTTTAATACAGCTCTTCCTGAAAAAACTAATAATGTCGCTCAAGATGGTTTCACTTTTGAAGCCAAAGATGTAGTTGGTCTATTTGATATGGTAGACGCCATAGAATATGCTAAAACGGATGATGATATTAAAGGTATTTACTTAGACTTAAATGGTGTGCCTGGTGGTATGGTGACTCGTTCTACCTTACGAGATGCCCTTTTAGATTTTAAAGATAGCGGTAAATTTATCGTGGCTTATTCCAAATACTATACTCAGAATGCTTATTATTTAGCTTCCGTAGCAGATGATATTTCTGTTCACCCGGTTGGAGGTATTGATTTTCGTGGCTTTGGTGCACAAATTCCATTTTTCAAAAATGCACTAGATAAACTAGGTGTGAAAATGGAGGTGTATTATGCTGGCCAGTTTAAAAGTGCAACGGAACCTTATCGCTTGACGGAAATGAGTGAGCAAAATCGTCGTCAAACGCGAGAATATTTAGAACCGCTATACCAAGCATTCTTAAATGATATTGGAGAATCTAGAGATATTGACCCAAAAGAGGTTAGACGAATTGCCAATGAATGGCTTATTCGAAAGGCTGACGATGCAGTAACCTACAAATTAGCAGATAGAGTAGGCTACAAAGATGAAGTATTAGATGAATTAAGAAAAAGGATTGGTTTAGATGATGATGAGGATGTTTATAAAATTAATATCCAAGATTACGCCTCTAAAACAGGAAACAAAACAGATTTTAGTGTAAACGACAAAGTGGCAGTCATTTATGCGGAAGGTACCATTGTCATGGGGGAGGATGCACCGGGTTCAGTAGCGGATGATGATTATGGTCCAATGATTAGAAAAATTAGAAAAGATGATAAAATCAAAGCTATTGTGCTAAGAGTGAACTCTCCGGGTGGAAGTGCTTTGACTTCAGAAAGTATTTGGAGAGAATTGAGTTTGGCAATGGATGAAGGTAAACCTGTGGTGGTTTCTATGGGAGATTATGCAGCATCTGGTGGTTACTATATCGCTTGTATGGCTGATAAAATCTTTGCTGAACCGAGTACCATTACAGGGTCTATTGGCGTATTTGCGATGGTGCCAAATGCCAGCGAGTTGCTAAATGACAAAATTGGGATTAGTTTAGATACCTTGAATTTGGGTAGATATGCATCTAGCTTTAATTTGTTCCATGACCACGCACCGCACGAAGCGGCTATTTTTCAACAATCTACAGAGAATACCTATGAAATGTTTTTAAAGCGGGTAGCAGATGGACGAGAAATGACTAGAGATGAAGTGCATGCGGTTGCACAAGGACGAGTCTGGACAGGGACTAAAGCAAAAGAATTAGGTTTAGTCGATGAAATAGGCGATTTAGATGCTGCCATTGCAGAAGCGAAAGAATTAGCAGGTTTAGAATCCTTTAGAGTTTCTGAATATCCGAAAGTGAAAGACCCTTTCCAACAATTTATGGAGAAACTATTGGACCCTATGAATGCGCAGGCACAAACTAAACAAGCACTGCTAAAAGAAGAAATGGGGGAAATGTATCCTTACTATAAGCATTTTAAGGAAATGTCTGAGATGAAAGGACCACAAGCTAGAATGCCTTTTTTGATTGATATACAGTGATTATGAGTGATGAGTGATGAGTGATGAGTTGTCTTACACTGGATTTGGTTGACCTTTTTGGTTAACAAATGACTTATTATTAAAAAGTTCAAGTTGACAAGGGGCAACCAATTTTTCACTATTTTTAATAGTGAAAACTTTATACAACGTTCTTTGATTTACTGTTTGACCATGAAGAATGACTATTCTGAACCCGAAGGGATGGGATGCCAGTTTAATCTGACTAGATTTTTGCTTACTTTTTATCAAATGAAAAAGTAAGAAAGATTTAAAAAAGCGAAAAAGATAAACTTTATAAGAAAATATTTTCAAAAGGAGAATAATAAAAATGCCTTAAAGGATATGTTCATCCATTATTTGGTAGCGTAATCTAAATTTTGTCTGTTTAATAAATGCAAATAGGGTTTTCTTATAAAAATGCTTAGCTCACCCTTTAAATCCCTTTTTTGATTTCTTGGGACTCTGCCTGTCCCGAATTTATTTCGGGAATGTCCCAAGAAATCAACATTTACTCGGATGTTTCATTTTTATAAGAAAGCCCTTTAAATGCAAATAAATTTTCTTTAAGAATAAAAGAATCCAAAACATGTCCTTCCCTTTTTTGTTTACTTCTTATTATTTCAAAATTTGAAACGATAAAAAAGTATTCGAATGCCTAGAAAAGAGTTAGACCCACATAATATTAGCTACGAAGAGGATAGTGTATCCCTTACTTTTCATCCATATAATATTCTACTCACTTTTACTTTAGCTGGTATAACGGCTTTATTTTTTGCTTTTTCGGCGGCCTATTTATACACAAGAGTAACGATGGGAATTCCGCCTATTAAATTACCAAGTTTGTTTTTTGTCAATACGGCACTTTTGTTGGGAACAAGTTACACTATGGTTTTGGCAAAAAAAGCTTATTTGAATGATAATACAGACCTTTATAAGCGGATGTTGGCTATCACCATAGCCATGTCTGTCATTTTCGTATTTGCTCAATTAATTGCTTGGCAACAGCTATTTGGTCAACAGATTTTCGTTAATTATAGTACTACTGCTTCTTATGTTTATGTGATTAGTGGACTTCATTTTGCCCATGTTCTGGCAGGATTACCTTTTTTGGGTCTTTTCCTTTGGACGGCTCACAAAAGAATGAAGGAACCCGTCAGTGTACTCGTCTATTTTTCTGACCCTGAAAAACAATTAAAACTTAAATTATTAACTAGATACTGGCATTATTTAGACGCACTTTGGATTTATCTTGTCGTCTTTTTTACGCTTAATTATCTGCTTAGCTAAGTTTTATTACCCTGTAACAAAAATTTATTTGCATTTTTAACTAGTCCCCCTTAAAAATCCCTCCGCCGAGCCCGTACGTGCTCGGCGTATTAAAAGAAACTGTATTTACAATAAAATCCTAAATTTTTATACAACTTTTTTCCTACCTCATGCATCCTTTTGTAAAAGATGGTGTCTTTTAAATAGAAATCATCCAATTATATTGAAATTTTGAAAAAAAAATGGTTATAGGAACTTCCCTTAAAACGGCTTGGTTAGTATAATCAGAATGAAAACTTTTAAGGGAGCAGGAAATAAATAAGGTAGCCAAAGATGTGATTTTAGTTTGTTTCTATGCAAGGCGGAAAAAACGGAGTTACCCGTACGGGTAATGAGTATTTTTCCAACATGAGCTAAGAAAAAAGATTCGGGGAATCTTTTGCTTAGTGAACCGCCTAAGCGGACGGGATGCCTTAAAGGACAAAATAAAGCCGCAGAATGGGTAGGTTATATTTTTCCTGTTCCCTAATCACCCGACTAAATTTTTATTTATGAAAGCATCTGAATGGAGTGACTTGGTCTTTGACCTTATTAATCGTTAGCAGGGATGGGCGATATCCGACAATTATGACTGTTAAAACATACCCACAATAAAATCTTTAGCTAGCTGAAGATATTATTATCAAAAATAGATCCCAAAACGCAGAATCAAGCGTACCTTTATGCTTGATTCTTTTTTGTTTATAACCCAAATCAGGTTGAAAGGACTTATAGAAAAATTTATAAACCTAATTCTTTTCGGAAATTTCTGGATTGCTGCCTGTGCAGTTGCCATGACTTGGCAAACGGAGCTATTGCTTTTTAACCAGATTGAAATCAATACACTTACCTATTTTGTTTTTTTTGCCACTTTATTTTTATATGCCATTCATCGGATAGTAGGCCTTGTTAAAGTCAAACCTTTTTTAGAGAAATACCGCTATTCCGTGATTTACCATTTTAGAAATCACATCAAAGTCTATGCTTTTTTAGGTGGAGTAGGGGCGCTCTACTGTTTTTTTTACTTGTCTTTTGCCAATCAATTATTATTAGTAATTCCTGCTATTTTGTCTTTAGGATATGTTTTACCTTTTGTCAAAGGAGACAAAAGACTCAGAGATTTTGATTATATCAAGATTTTTTTAATAGCGATAGTCTGGGGTGTTATTACGGTGTTGATGCCTATTTTAGAGCGAACCACGGAATTGACCCTTGCTCATTTATTGATTTTATCAGAACGCATGTTTTTTATTTTTGCTATCACCCTACCTTTTGATATTAGAGATTTGAAGATAGATGCGCATATTGATGTGAAGACGATTCCAAGTATGATTGGGATTGATAAAACGAAAAAACTTTCCTTGATAAGCCTTATTTTAGTAGTTGTACTGGCAGGTGCGAATCTTTATCTTGGTACTTACCAAATATCGCATTTAGTAGGGATAATACTTTCTTGTAGCTCGACCTTACTTTTTATTAATTATAGTGATAAAACAGATGCCGATTATTTTTTTACTGGATTGATGGATGGGACGATGATTTTGCAGTTTTTGATGGTGTTACTTGCGGCCTACTTTCTCTAAATATTCTTTGAATCGTTCTTCTACTTTTTCCAAATTTTTCAATCCCTCTAGGCCTTTTTCTTCAATGCAAAAAGAAGCGACCACATGACCATAAGCCATCGCTTGGCCTATATCTTTGGTTGCTAAATATTTTACTAAAAAACCTGTGGCAAAGGTATCTCCCGCACCTGTTGGGTCAACAATCTCAGCAGGATACACAGGAAAATCTAATTGTTTTTTGTCAAAGTAAACTGTGGCAGGTTGCCCGCCTCTTGTCATTACAACTATTTTAGTTTGCTCAATAATTTTTGGAAATAAGTGTTCATAACCCGCAATATCCTCATCACTTAAAATTAAAATATCAATACCATTTAATAAACTCCAATCCATCACTTTGGGACTCACTTCTCTAGTTTTTTCATCCCATTGCCGCATCCAACCTTGTGGAGTCGCAGCAATAATGGTATCTGAATGGAAGGCATTTTTAAAGGCAAAATCCACTTCATCAGCGATTGGTGCTAAATGAACGAGTCCAACATTATTTAAAGTAGGTGGTAAATCTTTTAAAAGGATAGTTTCCGCTCGCTCGAAAAGATATTGAGTACGGTGAGTAGAATGGTAGACGTTTTCAAAAATAGTGGTCTGTTCAGCCTTTATATTATGAATAGCAATATCTTGGAAAGCAGGAAGAAATTGAAAGTTATCACTGTGGCTAGTAAGAATTCCAGCTTTTTTGCCTAAAAAAGTAGCTGCAATACTACAATAAGAAGCGGAACCGCCAAGTGCATAGCCTTTTTTGATAATATCTTGGCAAACATGTCCAATGCATAGGTAATCAATATTCATTGGTCATTAAATGTACCGACGAAACACTCGTCGATGTTATTTGAAAAACGACGAATGAACCCGCCTGAATGCGTAGCGGGCAGGTTCGTCGGTACTCCTTTTTCAAACTAGGTAGTTGGTCATCAGTCAATAATTCAAATATGCTTCGAGTTAATGACTAATGACCAATGACCGTTGACTAGTAATAATAATCTAGTCCCAAGTGAGTGATTAAATCCTCACCCTTAATATGACGAAGTGTGTTATTAATTTTCATCAATTGCTTGAATAAATCATGCTGTGGTGGCAATCCTTTCTTAGTCTGAGGCGACTTAAAGAAGAAGCCAAGGTATTCTTGAATACCTCCTTTCATAATAGAAGAACGACTCGCTAAATCCAATAATAAAGCTAAGTCCAACACGATTGGTGCTGCTAAAATAGAATCTCTACACAAGAAATCTACTTTAATTTGCATTGGATAGCCTAACCAACCAGAAATATCAATATTATCCCAACCTTCCTTATTATCACCACGTGGTGGGTAATAGTTGATTCTTACCTTGTGGTAGATATTACCGTATAGTTCAGGATTTAAATCAGGTTGTAAGATATGCTCGATTACCCCTAGTTTAGAAACTTCCTTAGTTTTGAAGTTATCAGGGTCATCTAATACTGCACCATCTCTATTTCCTAAAATGTTCGTAGAGAACCATCCATCTACACCTAAAGAACGAGCTTTAAAACCTGGTGTTAAGATAGTCTTCATTAAGGTTTGACCTGTCTTGAAGTCTTTTCCACCGACTGGCACACCATTCTTCTTTGCTAAGTCTACTAATGCTGGAATATCAGCCGATAAGTTCGGTGCTCCATTTGCATAAGGTACGCCCATTTTGATAGCCGCATAGGCATAAATCATACTTGGCGGAATGTTCTCATCATTTTCTCTTAAGCCCTTTTCTAGCGCCTTGATGTTTTTATGACAAGCTGATTCTTCCATATAAATTTCAGTAGAACCACACCAAACCATAACTAAACGGTCACAGCCATGTTCTTTTTTGAAATTTTCCATGTCTTTCATCAATGCTTTAGCCAAATCCATTTTGGTTTTGCCTTTTTTGACATGCTTGCCATCTAATCTTTTGACATAGTTTTTGTCAAAAACAGCCTTCATTGGCTTGATAGCTTTCAATTCATCTTTGATTTCGTCCAAAAGACGCTTATCTAAAACCTCTGCTTTTACAGATGCTTTGTAAACATTGTCTTTGTAAACATCCCATCCTCCGAAAACCATATCGTCCAATGAGGATAAAGGAACAAATTCTTTGATTTTGGGGTAACGCTTCTCTGTTCTTTTTCCTAGTCTGATTCTTCCCATTTGAGTGTAAGAACCAAAAGGTTGAGCTAATCCTTTTCTCACGGCGATAACACCAGCAATAAAAGTCGTTGCTACAGCCCCCATTCCAGGAGTTAAAACGCCCAATTTACCTTTAGCGGATTTGAGTTTTGTCTTCTCTGCCATTCTTTTGTTTAATTTTTAAAAAAGTGGAATAAAATAGTGATGAGCGGTGAGTGATGAGTTATGAGTGTAAAAAAGCACTACTAACTAATCACGCAAAACTTCACACAAAATAAAATTCCCAAATTCTGTCGGATAAATAATGATGAGATTAAAGCTAAAGTTTAAGCATATTAAATACTCAGCACTTATCACTCACAACTCATCACTAAATTAAAGCCATTTGTTCTCCTTATACCATTGTATAGTTTCTAAAAGACCTGATTCTAGGTCATAAGCGGGGGCAAAGTTAAAATCATTTTGCAAAGGTACAATGTCTACCTGCCAATTTTTTGATTTTAATATTTTTACCTTCTCTTTATTGAGCACGGGCATTTTGCCGGTTAAGCGGCCAACACCCTCGCCAATACTAGCTATGACAGCAACAACACCGATTGGAATATTGATTTTTAAAAATGGTTTTTTTTCTAAATATTTTGCTGCATATTTTCCTAAATCTTGGGTTGGATAGGCATTACCATCCGAAACGAAATAACTTTTCTGCGTTTTTTTTGAAAGTGTGCCATCTAAAACAACCTTTGCTAAATCTTTCACATAAATGAATGCCATTTTCTGTGGAGTTCTCCCTATGTGTCCTTCCAATCCTTGATTAAATGCTTTGAAAAAAGTGAAAATTTCGGTTTCTCTAGGACCATAAACCCCTGTTGGACGGAAGATTAAATAGGGAAAATTTGATTGCCCTTTTAACCATTTTTCTGCAGCTAACTTACTTTCTCCATAGGTATCTATCGGTGTCGGATTGTCTGATTCTTCCACATACCCTTTCGATAAATTATCTGCTGGTCCATAAGCAGCAGCACTACTGATGTAAGTGAATTTTTTTAAATCAGGCTGTAAATCCATTAATACGGAGGCAAAATCTGTCGTTAATTTTGTATTATAAGTGAAAAAATCTTTCTTTTTATCAACTTTTACGACCCCCGCATTGTGAATCACATAGTCAAATTTTACAGCTGCTAATTGGGCATGGACTTGGTCTAGCTTATTAAAATCCAATTCCAAAAACTGAATGCGGTCATCTTGTAGATATTTACGACTGCTCGTTTTTCTCACACCAGCATATACTTCTAAACCTCGCTTTAAGGCTTCTTCTACCAAAAAACTTCCAACAAATCCACTTGCGCCTGTAATGAGTATTTTTTGCATATTTAGTTTTATCTTTAAAATCAAGTGATTGCGTATCGATATTCATTTTTTTGGCAGTAAACGGATGATTAATACGATTATCAATAGCAAGACAAATGGTATGAACTCCGCCCCTACATTCATTACTTTTTTAACATAAGTACTTAGAAAAATAACCCAAATCCAATAGCCTCCAATCGTATGTAATAACTTCCAGTTTTTCCGAGATAAATAGTTGGAAAAAGTCTCAAAAGATGTCAACAACATCAGGACGACAAAAAAATAAACTCCTCCTCCTGCAATTAGTGAAATCGATGCCGCAATATTAAAAACTGGATGGAAAACCTGTTGCAATACCACTAAAAAGCCTAAATGGATAAGATGACTAATCGCAAAGGAAATTCCAAAGTATTTGCGATTCATCAACCACCAAAAAGAAAGCGAATTTTTAATGCGTTTATGTGCTGCCGAAGCGGCAAATGCCATACAGAATAATAAAAAGCTAATCTTAGCGGACCACGCTATAGCCATTCGAGTGCTTTCTTCTGTGAAACCACCTAGTACAAAAAACGCTGTATATAGTCCTATGGAAAAGATGGTTACATATTTTACGATGTCCCATTCCCATATTCCTCTACTTTCTTGATTCATTACCTATGATTACCAATGTTTTGTCCCTACGGGACCATCTTTGTTACCGATGTTAGGTCCCTATGGGACCATTTTATTTGATGTCCTCTGTTACCAATGTTTCTTATGGTGTGTTTTAGATATTGGGTTGTGGCAGGTGGCGTTTCTTTTTTATTTAGAATTGACTTGAGGCAGTACGCATCACTCATAATTCATCACTCATCACTCACCACTAAAAAATCAAACATCTTTCTGATAAATCCGATAAGTTTTATAAACCTCGCCATTCAGATTTTGCAAGCCCTTATTCATCATTTCATTATTTTCCAAAATCCAAGAGCCTTCTCCGAATTCGATGCCATTATTTTGGGCATAGCGAATTATTTTGGAGTAAAAAATAGCTTCTATACCAAGTCTTCGGTATTCATCTTCTACGCCTAGAAGTATGATTCTTAGGATTTTTGTTTTTCGTTTACCCATTAATAAGCGGATAGCCCCGAAAGGTAAAATTCTTCCTCGCTTCTGCTTTATCATGATTTCGTTAATGTTCGGCACCGCTAAGAAAAAGCCTATTCCTTTTCCGTCCTTTTCAGCGACAAAGACCATTTCTGGTACCAATATCATTTTTAAACTATCTGCTAAATGGTCAAACTCCTTATCCGTAGGTGGCACAAACCCCCAGTTTTTATCCCATGCCTTTTTATACATCTTATGGATAACCTTGACCTCTTCTGCCCAATTTTTTAATACTACGCTTCTTATCGTAATCCCTCGTCCCTTCAATCTTTCTTCTAATCGTTCTGTAATTCGTAGAGATTTTTCTGAAACCGTTTGGGTCGGAATTCTATAAGCAAATAAATCCATTTGTTTCTCGAAACCAAAACGTTCTACAAAATCAACATAATAGGGTTTATTGTAAGTCATGTTAATGACAGGAGGTCTATCATAGCCTTTGATGAGAATCCCCGCCGTTTCATTCGTCGAAAAATTGGTCGGACCATATAGTCCATCATGTCCTTTGGCTTTTACCCAATCGACTACGGTTTGGAGTAATTTTTCTGCTACACTATAATCGTTAATGACATCAAAAAAACCAAAATAACCGACATTGGTATTGGCAAATTCGTTGTAATTATTATTCTGAATAGCCGCGATTCGACCAACGATTTTTTTATCTCTAAAGGCTAAAAATAAATCTGCGTTGGAGTGCTCAAAGAAAGGATTCTTTTTAGGATTCATCAATTCTTGCATCCCTAAATATATCTCTGGAACATAGTTGGGGTCCCCTTTATAAAGGTCATGCGGGAAATCAATGAATTGCTTTTTTTGTTTTTTAGTGGAGACTTTTACGATTTGCATTGGTTGGTGCTGCTTGTTTATAGGTTGTTCGTTCGTTCTTTACAGTTTACTAATCAAATTGGTAGCTATCGAGAGTGCTACCAATTTGTACTTATAACACAAATGGTAATCGAAAATTTTTCGATTACCATTTGTTTTCTATATTTTTTGTAATGGGACTGTCTCATAAGTAAAAATTAAAATTTGAAAACCGAATAAAATGTGGATTTCCTCCCCCTAACCCCCTCCAAAGGGGGAAATGCATCGTGCAAGAAAAGAAATCAGTACTTTATTTGATACTGATTTTCAAAAAAGGACTTATGAGACAGCCTCTCTATTTTCGTTTATACCTGTGACGCGATGACTCGTGGAATATTTAATTGCTTCCCTACTTTATCTAATTGGTCAACTGCGTAATCAATTTGCTCTTTGGTATGCGTTGCCATTAATGAAAATCTAATTAAAGAGTCTTCACTGGCTACGGCTGGCGAAATAACTGGATTTACAAAAACACCAGCTTGCTGCAACATTGTCGTTAAGATGAAAGTCTTTTCATCATCTCTTACGTAAATTGGAATAATTGGTGTTTCTGTTGGGCCTGTTTCTAAGCCAACACTCCGAAGCGCATCCATCGTATAGCGAGTGTTTTCCCAAAGGTTTTCGATTCTTTCTGGCTCTTCTTCCATCACATCTAAGGCTGCTATTACACTTGCTGCATTGGCTGGAGCTATACTTGCACTAAAAATGAACGACCGAGCGGTATGCTTCATGAAGTTAATGGTATCTTTATCTGCTGCGATAAAACCACCGATAGAGGCTAAGGACTTACTAAAAGTCCCCATAATAATATCTACATTATCAACTAAGCCAAAATGGTCTGAGGTTCCTCGACCTCCTTTGCCCAAGACTCCTAAGGAGTGAGCATCATCGACCATGATATTGGCATTGTATTTTTTTGCCAATTCTACCATTGCTGGTAAAGGTGCGATATCGCCTTCCATGCTGAAAACACCATCTGTGACGATTAATTTCACTCGGTCCGCATTACATCTTTGTAAAACTTTCTCTAAAGATGCCATGTCTTTGTGCCGATATTTCATCGTTCTACCAAAGGACAATCTTGCGCCGTCAATGATACAAGCGTGGTTTAAATCATCTAGAATGACATAATCGTGGCGAGTTAATATGGAGGAGATAGCTCCTAAGTTGGCTTTGTATCCACTACTGAAAACAATAGCTTCGTCTTTTCCAACAAACTTGGCTAATTTTTCTTCTAATTCGGTATGAATATCTAATGAACCATTCAAAAAACGAGAGCCTGCACATCCTAATCCATATTTATCAATAGCTGCTTTGGAGGCCTCTTTTAATTTGGGGTGATTGGTTAATCCTAAATAGGAATTAGAACCAAACATTAGTACATCTTTACCGTTCATTTTCACAACGGTATCTTGGTCTGAACTGATTTCGCGGAAATAGGGATATACCCCTGCTGCCTTGACCTCAGACGGACGAGTGTACTTCGCTAGTTGGTTTCGAAGTAAATTCATTTTCTTTTTTGTTAAGTTCTCCAAAAACAAGCTACTAGTGAAATCTAAAATTTAAAACCCGCCAGCCTAACGACTAGTCGGGCTGGTTCAAAATCTAAAATTGCTATCATTACAGCAACTTATCATTTGAATTGATTCAAGTTATTTTTGAGTTTCACCAATCAGAGATTAGCTAACAGCTATCATTTTAGCTTGGTCTGCATTTAAAAGGAAATATCTGAAAATCAACTTTATTTTTAAATAAATCTAATTTCACAAATACCTTTTGGGTGACTAAATGTGTTTATATTATAAATTCTGTATAGTTCTATATTGCATATAACCACTTATGCAAGTGGTTAGTTCTTTTTTATTGAAAATAGATTATTAATTCAAGACAACTTTAATTTTGCTTTCCCCTATCTTTTTTAAAAAGATTTACAAAAATACGTTTTATTCGTTGATTTTCGCCTAAAAATATCAATTTCTTCATTTTCAAATCTATAATAAGGCTATATAATTAGCTAACCAATCTTTTATTTTTGTTTTTAACAATACCTTTTCTAATAATAAGATGGAAAATAATGCGGTTAATCCGCCTAAAAAGACATCAATGATATAGTGATGGTTGGTATATACTGCTGCAAACCATATGCCTAGCATGATAAATAAAAAGAAAATGGAGGCTGCCACTAGATGTTTTTGTATGCCATAATATACTAACAACACAGGAAAGGCAGAATGTAAAGAAGGAATTGCTGCAAAAACGTTTCCATTCTTTTCATACATATTTTTAAAAATATCTACGCCCCAGAATTCATCAAACCGCAAAAGTCTCGCTGCGCTGCCGGGAGTACCTTCTATAAATTCAAACCCGTGTTTTTCTACATACCAAGGCGGTGCTGCTGGGTAAAGGTAATAAATGATTAAGCCGACTATATTGATTAATAAAAATGCGGAGGTAAATTTAGCCATTGTTGTTTTGTCTGTAAAAAATAAATACATCACAAATAACATTGGCAGCGGCACCCAAGTTAAATAAAAAGATGGCGCTAAGACATCTAAAAATTGAGTTGAGTTGGCCTTGGCATACTCGTTAGGTGTTAATAAGCCTTCTGGACTTTGAAAGCCAAATATGGACTTTTCCAAATTATATAAACTCTCTATATTCACAGGATTAACCATATAATTTGGGTAGACTCTCAAGGAGTCATAAATCAACCAATAGATAATAAAGAATAGGAATGCCCAAAATATTTTACGGGAGATGGGGAGTGCAAAATAGGCAATTAGGGATGCCAAGCACAAGTGTAAATGGTCTGGTCGCCAGCCTATAAAAAAGTAGGCTAAACTTAGATAAGCTATGCTTACTATAGAAGCTACTAGTACATTTTTAGTCGTAAATCGCTGAAATGAATTTTTATGTCGAATGTCTGTTGTCAATTATGCCTTTTTCTGTTTGTCTGTGTTTCTTGTAAATAGATGCTTTTTGGAGTGGTTACCCCCTGTTTTATGGGAAATTAGCTGTTTTTTGATGACGCTCCATTGGTTCTGTATTTTTAAATCCCAATTTTAATTCATTTTCAATCCATATTTGTTTTTAATTTCCAGTCATTCTCTCAACATTGTATCCTTTCATTTTCCAAGATTCAATCAATTTGTTTAACTGATTTATCTTATAATAGGAATCAACTTCAAAATCCAACTGTCTTTTTTGATTCTCTTGTTGAAGAATTACATAGTTTTGTTTTGTCTTTCCTGTTAATTCTTGACCAATTTCCTTCATGGTTTCTTGAGGCATTGAATATTCATCTTTTAATATAATCTTTTCGACGCTATTCAATTTGATTGTTTCATTATCTGTTCCTTTTTTTGATTTTATTCTTATTTCTTCAATGTCTATTTCAATCAATTTATTTCCAAGAACTGAATTAATCTGTTTTTGATTTCTTATCGTAAAAAAAATAGCACCAATGTACAGTCCTATCATCAATATTGTTAACCAAATCGGAATTTGATGAAAATTTACAAGTAGCCCAATTGGAATAGATGGTATAAGCATTAACAAT
This sequence comes from uncultured Saprospiraceae bacterium, assembly GCA_938010785.1. GTDB lineage: Bacteria > Bacteroidota > Bacteroidia > Chitinophagales > Saprospiraceae > JAFMDF01. The sequence continues at coordinate 1,416 of CALLVC010000196.1, read as the reverse complement.
AGCTGTTTGCTTCTTAACTTGTAGTAATTTTCGTTTTCAATCAATTTAGCTTTGAACATATGACTATTTTTTCTAATGACCGAAAAATGGTCTTTTTTATGCTGCCTGACCTGTTTTTGCTGAGTATTACCATCAATCATATACATTCTTCTGATTGTTGGCTTCCCATCTACTTCGTGGTTCACCCCAGGTTCATTCCTTATTTAAGGAAAAAATTGCCTATAGTTATCTATGTTCTGTTACGACTTTATGTAGTGTGACTTGCGCAGCTTTTTCATAGTCATCATGCCAGCCAAAATAATTTCCTGTTTTGAAGTAATTTTCATGGATATATCCGTTTCCAACATAGTCAAAGAATTCGGTATATTCAATATCTAAACCTTTTGCTTCGCAGACTAATGCACAAAACAATTTACCATCTTCTATTTTCATCTTGAAAGTGAATAGTTCATTATCTACCCGACCAAAGTCGACTTTTTTATCATACTTACTAGTCCATGGGTCGCCATCATTTGGCTTTGTATAGTGGTCAACTTGTATCATTCCACTATTCCACCGAATTTTAACGGTTGCTGGGTTGCCAGAAATACCGGGAGATTCTTTTCCATGAATTTGGGCTACAATTGTTCGACCGTTACCTTCTACAAAATCAACTTGCATGGTGGATTCAAGAATATGCACTCCTGTAGACATCGACCAATTATCTGTGACATCTTGGTTGCCTCTCCAATATTCTCTAAGTTCCGTCCGACAATATTTGTTGCCAAGCTCAGATAAACCAGAGGTGGTGTATCCTGTGAATTGGGTCCACATGGTGTAAGTGCCATCGTCGTTTTTATAAAAGAATTTAGATTCTTCTGCTGTCAGCTTATCATTGATAATATCTTGATAGTTTATGGAGGTTGCTTTACCATTTCCTGCATTTAGAGGTACCGATAGATACCAATTCTCCCAAGTTATTGCCTGAGGAGTATCCACGGGAGTTTCTACAATCGTAGGTTCTATTTCCTCTGGAAGGTTAACTTCAGGAGGTGTTATGATGACTTCATTGCTTGGAGTGCAGGCATTAATGAAAATAATTATTCCAAGAATAAAAAACTTAATAGCTGGCATTTTTTTTAATAGCATAGGTATAAATATTTGAGAGCAGCTTTTATTTCCCAACGGAAGAAAAGCCGCTAGAATTTAGTTTGCTTCCTAAGTTAAAGTAAGCGTATGTCTAAGCGTATGTCTAAAAGGATAGTTGGATTAAACAGTTTGTTTTTGTCCTGCTTTTTGTTCTTTCCCACTTTTAAAATCTGACCCTACAATCACATCCCAAAGCGGAGAACTCACCCCATACCCAGCGTCAGGGTCCTTAAAATGGTGCTTTAAATGATGCGTTTTTAGTGCCATCCAAATCTTTCCTTTCATAGG
>CALLVC010000195.1 GCA_938010785.1 uncultured Saprospiraceae bacterium | reverse complement strand
ATTCTTGAGGCTTTTTTATTGAAGAGAGCTAAAGCTGTCAAAAAGGATAAGCGAGTAAGTGCAGAAGATATGAGAAAAAAGGTGCTTAACAAATATAGCGAAGATATATAAGGTATTTTATCTTGGGAAGCACAAGAGGATTTGAATGATGAAATAGAAGACTATGACAATAATTTTTTTAGATTGAAAATGTGTCTTATTAATCCTTCTTTTTTTGATTTACTAGTCTTCTAAAAAATGGATAAAAATAGGATAAGGTCTTCCATGATTTATAGATTTATTAATCAAAAACACCCTATCCATTTCTCTTATATCCTCTAAATTAACTTTCTCAGCGGTTGGTAATTCAAGTCGTCTTAAATTTTTCAATTTTACCAAAGGGGTCAAATTAGGTTCAGAAATGGTATTTATGGTTAAATATTCCAAATTAATTAGTGTAGATAAAAAAGTTAAATCCGTTAGCTTGCTACCAACCATTTTTAAAGTTTTTAAATTCTTCATAGTAGATAGGAAATTCAAATTCATTCCTTCATTATAAAATAATGATAACTCGTTTAATTTCAGCAAATTTGGCAACTTACTAAAAAAGCCATGATTTCTTAGTTGGATAATTGAGAGATTAAATTTTTCTAAGGATTTTATATCGTTTATATAGCTGAGGTCTGAATCTTGAGGATTTTCTAGAGTAAGATGTGTTAAGTACTTTAAACCTAACAGTTTTTTATTATTACAACCACTTTGAGTAATAAAATGAAAATGTGTTAATGATTGAAGTTTGTTTAAAGGAGTCAAATCAGGTAAATAATGCCAACTATTTATTTCAAGCTTACCTAACTTTTTTAAATTGGATATTGCCGATAGGTCATGGTTCTCCTGTATTGATATTTTTAAATCTTCTAAATTTTGTAAATCTTTCAAAGGGCTTATATCTTCGACTTTATACATATTTTGTAATCTGAGTTTTCTTAATGTGGTAATACCAGCAAATTGAGATAAATCATTAAGAATTTTACTACTTTCTATTTCTTTTACCCCTGATAAACATGTTAGTATATTCAACGGCATGTTACTATCTATATAAATAGATTTTGTCTTGATAATTAATTCCTTTGCATAATTTTCTGGTTCACTACAATATTTAATACCATCTAAGAGGGACTTTACCACAGTTTTTCTTCTATCTTTCGAATAATTTTTAAGTTGTTTTAAGGCTTTTTCTCCACTAATTATTGATAAGGTACGAACCGATGCAGCTAATTCGTTTGCTTTTTTAGTTGAATCATATTTTAAAAAGGGAACAACCATATCTCCAGCTTTAGCTAATTGAACAGCATCTGGCATATTCTTAGGCGGAACAATTGTTTTTAAACGCTTTTGTACTGCTTTAACTGTTTCTATGTTTTTGTCAACGGTAATTTCTAAACAAATTGCGGACAATAAATACAATGAAATTCTTTTTTCATAGTTATTATCTCCTTCATCCAAAATCTGTAAAATAAGTTTATCAGATTCTAAACGTCTAGAAAGTCCACATACTAGTTGGATAACCTCCCTCCATTGGTCATTTCCTATATTATTTTTTAGAACGCCAAAATCACCTTCAGAAACGACTTCTTTAGCAGCTAAATATTCTTGAAAAGTCCTATGTGGAAAATCTATCGAATCTTTAGTCGGCTGCCTAAGAATTCCACTTCTTTCAGCAAAATATTTTCTAATATAACTACCTCTTGTTTTTAAACCTAAGCCAATTTTTTTCCTTTCAAATCTTTTATCCGTTTCTTCTACACTAACTTCAGACCAATCATTCTTAATTAGCCAATATGCAAAGTCTGAGAGTAAAGCTAATTTTTGTCTTTCCCCTAAGGCTACATATTCACTCAACTGTATAAATCGTTCTTCATCTCGTCTAAAAAACATGCCTATACAAGCCTCGTACAATGCAATTCTATCTGATGGAAGTTGAGTAAAACGGTCTCGGTGCAAAGCACATATTAAAGCACATAACAATGGATTGGTAGCTAATTTCTTTAGAGCCCTATTTTCTTTAACAGTAGAGATTATACTAAAAACTGGATAAAAAAGTGATTCTGCAAAAAGAAAGGATATGCATAATTTTGAAGTGACTAAACTTTAAAATCAGATGCATATCCTAAATCTCAGCGAGGCTGAAATTCAGCAGTTAAATTACGAAAGATTTCATTATCCATGCCCTTTAGTTCAAAAACGAATGCATAGCATCTTTCTAAAATGTGCTTTGCACTATGAACATAAGGAAATAGGAGAAATCTTAAATCGACATCCAAATACGATTACCCAAGATGTTTTAATAGTTCAATCCAAAGGGATAGAAGGTTTAAAACAGGTAAATTATGGGACAAATACCAGTGTTCTTGATGAACATAGAGAGACGATAAAATCTCATTTTGAGACCAATCCACCAATGAGCATCAAGCATGCAAGGCAAATGATAAAAGAGTTGACGGGAATAGAAAGATCTATTACTAGAACTCGTGCTTTCATGAAGCGTATTGGCTTAAAATGTATCAAAACAGGTCATGTCCCAGCAAAGGCAGATAGCGAAAAACAGCAGCTATATTTAGAAAATGAACTATATCCTGCTATTGAATTAGCTAAAAAAGGGGAAATTCACCTTTTATTCATGGATGCAGCTCATTTTGTCTTAGCTCCATTCTTATGTTGGTTATGGTGCTTTAAAAGAATATTTATCAAAGCACCTGCTGGCCGAAAAAGAGTAAATATACTTGGAGCAGTTAATGCAATAAATAAACAAGTTCATTTTACGGCGAATCAGACCTATATTAATGCCAATTCTATAGTAGATTTTTTGCATCAGCTTAGAATCTATTACTTTGACATGAAACCGATTTACATCGTTTTAGACAATGCTCGGTATCAACATTGTCAATTAGTTAGATATATTGCTTGGCAATTTGGCATTAAATTACTCTTTTTACCTCCTTATTCGCCTAATCTAAATATCATTGAGCGACTTTGGAAATTTGTTAAGAAAAAGTGCCTTTACGCCAAGTATTATGACTCTTTTGATAAGTTCCAAAATGCTATTTTTGATACTATGAAAAAGGTCAATTCAGATGTCGAGTATATCAAAGAACTTCAAACTTTAATGAAACTAAAGTTTCAACTTTTTTAAAATCACTTTTTTATGCGGTTTTGAGTATA
>CALLVC010000194.1 GCA_938010785.1 uncultured Saprospiraceae bacterium | reverse complement strand
ATACCCAGATGCTATAATTAAATATACTTTAGATGGTGGAGCAGTTTCCAAAAACGCTAAGGTCTATCAAGCACCGATTCAAGTGAAAAAAACAAGCCATCTCAATGCTCAATTATTTAATAAGAACGGAAGAAAAATTGGTTCTCCACTTCGGGCAAGTTACTTTTTACTAAAAAACAGCCCCAGTTTAACAACTAACAAACCAACTATTGCTTCCAATCAAAATTTAAGACCTAAGGTTGCCGATGCTGCTACCAACGGACGATTGACCCTCTGGGAACAATGGGGCGACCATAATAATGGTGATAATTGGATTCAAGTGGACTTGGAAAAAATAGAAGCAGTTAGTGAATTCAAAATCTATACTTTTTGGGACGGTTATCGCTATTATCAATACACGATTGAAGGGTCTACTGATGGAGAAAATTGGACGACATTAGTGGATGCGAGTAAGAACAAGGAAATTGCTACTGACGAAGGGCAAGTGCATAAAATTGAATCAACAGAAGTGAGATATTTAAAGCTGAATATGTTGTATAACAGTGCTAATCCAGGATTGCATGTGGTGGAATTTTCGGCATATTAGGTGCTGTATACTGGATGCTGCAAACTGCCTACTGCAAACTGGATGCTAAACTATTTCATTAAGAATTTAAGGAATAGTAAATTATTAGAATATTTTTATTTTCTACCAATATATTTCCGTAGATTCGTTGACCGACCTGTTTTTAGAACATTTTTAGCCCCTTAGAATTTCAACACATACTATAATTTTTTGAGAGAACAATAATATGGCAAATATTTTTTCTAGAAATTTAAGCATCCGCTCCAGAATGATGCTCATGCTCATCATAGTAAGCGCATTGGCATCTTTAGTCCTTATTTTTATTGGTTATCAGACTGGTAAAACAGCTATTAACGAAGGTATTTTCAATCAATTGAAAAGCGTTCGTGCGGCAAAGCAGTATCAAGTAGAAAGCCATTTTAGTGAAATGGCGCATATCGTAGAAATTTTAGGGACGAATGAAATGGTTGCGCAAGCACTTAAAGATTTTAAAGCTGGGTTTCGAAGAATTGAAAAGGAAGATTTAGCTACAGACTGTAACAGTAGATTAACCGGCCATTATGAATGGTTTATTGACCGTTTATTGCAAAATATGGATGTCAAGCCAAATGTTGAATTATTCTATCCTACTTCTTTGGAAGCTTGCTATTTACAATATGAATACATCGTTGAAAACCCAAACCCACCGGGTGATAAGCACCTTATGCTTGATGCCAAAGATGGTAGTAAATATAACCGTGCCCATAAGAAATACCATCAATACTTAACAGATGTTGTTTTAAAATTTGGCTTTTATGATATTTTTCTAATTGATTTAGAAAGAGGAGATATTGTTTATACCGCTTATAAAGAAACTGATTTTGCCACGAATCTTTACAATGGCCCTTATCGGGAAAGCAATCTTGCCGAATTGACTCGTCAATTAAAAATGAACCGAGATTTAAACAAGGCTCAAATCATTGATTTTAATACTTATCGACCTTCTTATGGTGCTCCGGCCTCTTTTATTGGGATGCCAATTACAGAAGGAAGTGAAACAATTGGCGCTTTGGTTTTACAGTTACCTGTCGATGAAATTAACCGAATTATGACAGGGAATTTTAATTGGGAAGAAGATGGATTGGGGGCTTCGGGCGAAACTTATCTAGTTGGAGAGGATTACTTTATGCGTTCTATCTCTAGGTTTTATTTGCAAGATACTACAGGATATACGCAAGCATTAATGGACTTGGGGATTGAAGCTGAGGCAGTTGATAAAATGTATCGTTTAGGGACGACCATTAAGCAACAACGAGTTAAGACAGAAGGGGTCGAAGCTGCCTTAGCGGGCAATAAGGACACCAAAATCATTAAAGATTATCGACAGGTGCCCGTTTTGAGTTCTTACGCTAAATTAAAAATAGACGGTTTAAATTGGGCTATTTTATCTGAAATTGACGAGGCGGAAGCTAATATCCCTATCGTTGAATTTGAAAGACAAGTATTTATAGCGCTTTGTATTATTATTTTAGTTGTTACTTTTTTAGCGATGTTTTTAGCAGGTCGGTTTGTCAAACCTATTGAGCAACTAAGCGAAGGCGTTCGCAAATTGAGTTTAGGAGATTACCAAAGTAGAATTGATATTGATAGTAAGGATGAATTTGGGGAATTGGCTACTAGTTTTAATCAAATGATAGGTAGTATTGAAAAACAACAAATTACCATTGCCGAACAAAGTCAGGCAAATGAAAAGCTATTACTCAATTTTATTCCAGAATCTATTGCCAAACGATTACTAAAAGGAGAAAAAAATATCGCTGATACCAATCCAAATGTTTCTTTAATTGCTATAGATGTGGTCGGTTTTTCAGAGTTAACTCAAAAAATTGGAGCAGCAGAGTCCGTACAATTACTGAACCAATTAGTAGAGGCTTTTGACCATGCAGCAGACAATCACCAAATAGAAAAAATTCGGACGGTAGGAGATACTTATTTTGCGGCTTGTGGCTTATTTGCTCCTAGATTGGACCATGCCAAAAAGATTTTTGAATTTGCTCGAGAACTCAAGCAATTGATTATCCAATATAACATTAACCATAAATTAAATTTACAATTACATTTTGGGCTGCATACTGGACAAGTTACGGCTGGAATCGTGGGTACGGAAAAGTACAGTTATGACCTTTGGGGAATGACCGTCAACAATACTTTTAATATCAAAAATATTGGATTGGATAATGAAATTTTAGTTTCCCAAGAGATTCATGATAAATTAAAAGACCTATACGGATTTATAAAAGTGCCAACTGATAATATGGCTAAAATAGATTTTTCTGTTTGGCAATTTTCTGGAGAACAGTTTTAATAAGAAGAGAAGAGTAGAGTGGAGTAATTGGAGTAAGTAATAAGCAATATAAAACAATACTAGAATGGACTTTTTTAATCAGGAAATATTTCAAAATAATTGGTTTCGCTATGGCTTTTTGCTCATAGTCTTTATTCCCCTTTTAGTCATTATATTTAATGAGCTCATTTATACCCTTCAAAGAAAGCATGAGGAATTAACCCCTCCGATTAAAACCTTTAAAAATTATATTTTACCACTCATCGCTTTATCCATTGTCTTGACCCAAGTATTGGATTTTACTCGGACCTCGACGGTGATGAAAATTTTGGAGACATTCATTTGGATTTTGGTGGTTAATGCCATCTTAGCTATTATCAACACTTTATTTTTTTCTGGGAAAAAGAATAGCGTCGTCCAAACTAAAATACCTCAATTATTCTTGGATATTTTTCGGGTGGTTATGGTCTTGTTGGGCATTGCCATTGCACTTTCCGTGGTTTGGGGCTTTGATTTAGGTAGTATGGTTACTGCCTTAGGATTGGGGTCTTTTGTTATTGGTTTAGCCTTGCAAGATACTTTAGGAAATCTTTTTTCTGGTATCGCGCTTGTCTACGAACGGCCATTTAAAGAAGGAGATATTATTTGTGTAGAAGATTATACGGGGCGAGTTATCGAAATGAATTGGCGAGCGATTCGATTGGAAACTAGAGAAAAAGAGATGATTGTTATTCCCCATTTGGTTATTGGACAGGGTACAATTAAAAATTACAGTATGCCTACCAAAATCCATATTATGAAGAAGGAAATTGGTTTTGGTTATGATATTCCACCAAATAAAATTAAGGAGACCTTAATGAAAACTTGTTATGATACCCCCGGTATCTTATCAGACCCAGAACCAGAGGTTAAAACAAATGATTATGGCGAAAATAAAATTATTTATGAAATAGAGTTTGCCATTGCTGATTTTAAAGACCACGAAGACATTATGGATGATTTTATGTCTAGGGTTTGGTATACTGCGAAGCGATACCAATTGACGATGCCTTTACCGCAGCGAGTTATTCGAAATGTTCATGAAACAACTTCTACCAGAGATATTAATCGGCAAAAATTAGAGTCATCGCTGCAACAATTGCCAAAAATGTTGCCTATCGAAAAATCTAGAATTATGGATTTGGCAGATGGCGCTATTGAACAATTTTTTGGTAAAGATGAAATTATCATTCATCAAGGTGACTCTACAGGCTATTTATATGTGATTTTAGAGGGAGAGGCTAGTGTGTCTACTAAAAATAAGGAAGGAAAAGAATTTGTTATTTCTCAATTGCAGAAGGGAGACTTTTTTGGGGAAATTGCACTTTTTTCTAGTCGAACTAGTGCCTTTACGGTACAAGCACTACAGGATTTGAAAGTATTGACTATTTTCCCTGATGAAGTTTTAGAACTAGTGGAAAAAAATCCAAAGTTAGCTTTTTATTTAGATGAAATGATGGATATTCGTCGGTCAAAAATGGAAGCATTGAAAAGGGTATAGCTGTTGGTTTATTAAGTAAAGTTCAAGTTCAAGCACCAAGTTCAAGTTCAAGTTCAAACTTCAAGCTACCTTTGGCTGGCATATTGAACTTGTCCACGATAGCTATCGAGATGCTTTTGAGTTTAAGAATTATCGACATTTTAAATTATCAATATTTTGTTGGCCTCAAACTTTATGTAAGCACCTAAATCCCTAATAATTTCCTCACCTTACTAGAATAAGTCTCCCCAGTAGTAATAGTGGTCTCTTTTCCATTATTTAATACCAGAATCAATTTTCAGTAGGTGATAAAGTTATACAAAGAAATACAAGATTCTATGTATTCACTACCAATTTCCGACGAACCCGTTTTTTTTAGCTTGAACCCAGTAAGGATTAAGGACTAAAGTTTACCCGTCGTCCCTATATAGCCCAGACTTCTCTAACCCCCTCGTCCCGTAGGGACGCAACATCGGTAACGATAGTCACAAACCGACTTCTCTAACCTCTTCGTCCCGTAGGGACGCAACCTAGGTAACCCGTAGTGCCACGAAGCGAGACCCCCAATACTCGTCCCGTAGGGACGCAACCTAGGCTTACACCATCGGCTTAAATATATAAGCTTCCTCAAAATCAACTTCAAATTTTGTTAGCATTTCTACATATTCCTCTTTGAAAGTTTTTGTAGCATGATGCCGCTCTTGATGCTTAATATAGTTGATAACTATTGGCACTTGTGACCGACTATGAGAAAATGCTCCAAAACCTTCTTGCCAATTAAAAGGATGACTTGTAAACTTGTTTTCTTTAATCCATTTGGAGCTGTCTTCTTTTATTTGCTGTATTAATTTAGAGAGCGATTGCGTCGGACGCATACCAAAGAACATATGTAAGTGGTCCTCAACACCATTAATTTGTAGCATCTTATGTCCGTAATTTTGGAGAATCCCTGTTATGTATTTGCAAAGTTGAGGTCTCCACGATTTCTTTAAGCAGGCTCTTCTATATTTTGGTGCGAAGACTACGTGGATGTGGATTTGCGTGTAGGTATTTGCCATGTTTTAGAGTTTATGTCCCAAGGGGACCGGTTATAGATGTGTTACCGATGTTGCGTCCTTACGGGACGGTTAGGTGCTCGGTGTCTGTGAGTGCAGGTGGTGGTTACCGATGTTACGTCCCTACGGGACGGTTAGGTGCTCTGATTCTGTGAGTGCAGGTGGTGGTTACCGATGTTACGTCCCTACGGGACGGTTAGGTGCTCGGTGTCTGTGAGTGCAGGTGGTGGTTACCGATGTTGCGTCCCTACGGGACGGTTAGGTGCTCGGTGTCTGTGAGTGCAGGTGTGTTACCGATGTTGCGTCCCTACAGGACGATTGGATTGCAGGTCTTTTATCCTAGCGTCGTCCCGTAGGGACGCAACCTTGGTAGCTTGGATGCCATTCACCCTAACACCCGTCCCGTAGGGACGCAACATCGGTAGACCCCGAAATAACCCCATCCGCCAATTTTTTCAACCGTGAAGAAATAGCTCCTCGTTTCCTCCCCATCACATCAGCAATATAGCAGATGGAATTATCTGCCTCCCTAAGTTGTAAGAGTTCTTGTTCCTCCGATTCGGTCCAAGGAGCGTAGGCTTTTGGGTAGGTTTTTCGAATGTCGGCTACGGAATAAGCTTTATATGATTCAGCAAGTGGAGTAGCGGCATTTATAGATTTGGGAGTGATGTTGGCAGCTAATTGGTGTTTATAACAGAAATCATCTACTATTTCTAGGATGTCTTTACCGAATACCTTAAATTTTTGTGCACCAAAGCTCTTTACCGTTAATAACATTTTTTTATTAGTAGGCAATTTCTTTGTAATATCAATCATTGAGATGGTTGGAATAACCTCATGGGGTTGTCTTTTTAGATTAGCTGCTTGTGCATTACGCCAATCATGGAGTACTTTGTATAATTGAGGGTGAGGGACTTCTTCGGGAATTTTTAGTTCGGATTTTTGATTATCGGCTTGTTTTTCTTTTTCAAAATTAATAGCTGCATTAGCCTTTAATTGTATATATTCAGTAGTGTCAAAAGCATTTTTAGTGAAATAGAGAAAACAAATTTGCTTAATGAACAATTGCCTTTTGAGCGCGTCTAATCCAGCAATAGCTTTTAGTTTGACTTCTTGGTTGTCCGCCAATATGGAGATGTTTTGTAAAGCTAGTTGTAAATCTTCTTTGATTTTTTGTGCAAAGTAGTGACTAGCTTTTTGAAGCCGTTCTATTAACACCTTATTGGATTCGGGTAAAATGGGGTGATTAAAATAGTTTAATAATTGGGGGGTAAACTTCGCCGAAGTGGAGAATAATAGGCTATCAGCTTGCGTTTCCCAATCCATTACTTTGGGTAGGACAGGTGCATTAAACTTCGGTTGATATTCCGCGGCTATTTTAAGTAAATCATTCAAGGCTAAACGAATGTTTCTAAAATTAAACAACTCTGTGATTAAATCTTGTTGGTATTGTTTCTTAGCTGTTAATAAATGAGCTTCGTTAGGTGGATTTTTAGCGGCTTCTTCTGAATAATCTTTAACTAAACCATCTGTTTTGACACTCTTGTAATTAATTGGCGAACGCAATACAATCCCCTCAAAGCTCTTACATCGACTCAAAGCAACATAAACCTGACCGTGGGCAAAGGCCGCTTGTGCATCAATAATCGCCTTTTCAAAAGTCAAACCCTGACTCTTATGAATGGTGATGGCCCAAGCCAGTTTTAATGGATATTGAGTAAAGGTGCCCTTTTCGTTTTCCGTTATTTCGTTGCTTGTTTTATCAACTTCGTAGGTTAGATTTTTCCACTCAGCAGGAACGACTTTAATGGATTCTTTTTCGTTAGGGCATTTTACATAAATTGCTTCTTTTTCTATGGCTGTGATTTGACCTATTTTGCCATTGAAATATTTTTTTTCGGCGGATCTATCATTTTTGATAAATAGAACCTGTGCACCCACTTTGAAGGTTAGTAACTCTTTGGTAGGAAAGGCAGCCGCAGGAAAATCTCCTGTTATTTTGGCTTTGAACTCGTGTCTAGATGTTGTTAAAGCCGCCAACTTTTCTTGGTTGATGGCTTGGGCTGTTCTATTCAAGGCGGTTAAGGTGATATATCCGTCTTTCTCTTTTGGTTGAAAATTAGCTAAGTAGCGACTATTTAACCTTGCTAAAACGCTTGCATCTAATTGATTATCTCGAACTTTATTGAGTAGATTGATAAAGGTCCTATCTGCCTGCCTGTAAATGTGGGTCAACTCAATCGTTATCGGATGCGTTCTCTTCCATGCATTGCTGTCAAAAAAATAGGGCGAATCATAATGACCTTTTAATAATTGCCAATCTTCATTTTTGACAACAGGTGGTAATTGATGCAAATCTCCAATCATTAACAATTGAATGCCTCCGAATGGTTGTCGATGATCTTTAAATCGTTTAAGTACCTTATCTATCGCATCTAATACATCAGCTCTAACCATACTAATCTCATCGATTATTAAAAGGTCCAAACTTTTTATAAGACTGATTTTTTGCTTTGAAAAACGACTGTATTGCTTTTTTCGATTGGGTAAATGCAGTCCGAAAGGTAATTGAAATAAGGAATGAATGGTCATGCCTTTGGCGTTAATTGCTGCAATACCTGTTGGCGCAACGATTGCCAATTGTTTGATACATTCTTGTTTTACTCTATGTAAGAATGTGGTCTTACCGGTGCCCGCTTTACCTGTCAGGAAGACATTTTGATGGGTGTTTTGAATATAATCAAACGCCTTTTCTAATTCGGGATTAGTTGTGTAAGTCATCTTGGTACAGTTTAATATCGGCTACTGATAGCTTGATAATCAGTTGCTTATCCGATGATGAATAAAACTGTCCAAAATTTGTGTGTATTTTTATAAGTCTGCGGCAAATGTAAAACACTTCTTTTTAAAAACAAAATGTTTTTTAATTTTTATTTTAAAGTATTTTGAGTTTAGGATGTAATGAACAATAAGCTTGACTTGTACGGTATGAGCGAAATCCAAGATGTTTAACTTATTTTTTCGTCTTTTTTGTCAAAAAGTGTAGCCAGTATAACTTATTGGAAAGCAAAAGCGATTAACTTCGGGAAAAATTGAAATTATCTTATTTCCTCCCTATATTGTTCTTGTTGTTTAATGAAACCCTCATTCTAATAAAACCATATAATTTGCAGCCGAACACATGAATGTAGTCATAACCAACCCCATAAATCTAATATTCGTAATTCTAGGAACCTATCTTGGAATTAAGCTATCAACTTTTCTGATAAATAAGTCTTCTACTAAAAGTAGCGAGAACAAATACTTGGGGTTTTTAGTATTAGTGCAAACCCTTCCAATATTTTTTGGTGCAGTCTATCGTTTTGATTTATTGCCTTATATTCAGCATTTCATTGGAGTTCAAACCCTTTGGCCTTTTACGTTAGGCCCTTTAGCTTATTTTTATGTACGAGCGTGTACTCAGCAAGACTTTTCCTTTCGACCAATGATGTGGTTGCATTTCCTACCTTTGATACTTGAGGTAATCTACATCATTCCTATTTTGGGGATGACAGGTACAGAAAAAATAGCAATCTATGAGCAGTTTGTCAAAGATGGGAAATTAATTACTCCGCCAATAATTAGTCTCCTAAAGTCCTTTCATGCGCTGATTTATTTTGGAATATCCATTTATTTAATTCAACAATATCGAAAACATTTGCCAAATGCAGCTTCTTCTATTGATAAGGGCTTTCATCGTTGGTTATTGTTTTTTATTATCGTTTTAGCTATCCCAATTTTAGGGACTTATATCTTTGTTTGGGCTCAATATAGCAGAACTTACACTATCTTAATTTGGCTTTGTGGAGTACTCACCTTTTTCATTGCTGTTGATTTAGCAATTTTATTAAAACCAGCCTTATTCCAGACTTTTCCACATCAAATGCTGCAACCTGAATCTTCTGAGGAGAAAAAACAGAAATACGAAAATTCTAGTTTACAAACTGCCCAAAAAGAACAATATATCAATAAGCTTAAATCTTGCCTTAAATTAGAAAAACCTTTTCAATCACCCGATTTAACGCTTGCTCAATTAGCTGAAAAGGTAAATATCCCAGCACATTACGTTTCTCAAGTGATTAATGAAAAACTAGGAACTAATTTCTTAGATTTTATCAATAGCTATCGAGTAAAAGCTGCTCAAGAGATGTTGGTTGACCCAAAATTTAGCCATTATACGATTATGTCTATTGCTTATGATGCTGGCTTTAATGCAAAAAGTACCTTTTATGCGGTGTTTAAAAAACAGACGGGGATGACGCCTAGTCAATATCGTAAACAGGTAAAGCATGCCGTTTAGTAAATGCTTTAGGATATTATGATTTTTATGTTTCTAAAATTTGTCCAAATTTATGAATTGGGACGTCCAGATTTACCTTTCCATACTCTAGGACCTTTATTTGTCCCTACATTTGAACTATTAATTTCAGAAACTATAAACAACACCTATTATGGACTTCATAGATAAAATAGTTGATAAGAATTACCATTACTTTGATGAGGATAGAAAACGGAATACGAAGATTTTAATCATCCTAGTCAGCATGATGATTTTTGTAGAATCTTGCTGGGTTGTCGGATTTTGGGTTTTGAAAATTCCTGAGATGTTATGGTTAGTGATTGTGACGTTGACTGGATTTATTGTTACGCTTATTGGCATGATTTCCTATAAAATGCCATTTGTTTTTGCAAGAAATCTAACCTTGGGATTAGGCTATTTGATAGTAGGTATGCCAGTTTTATTCTTTGGATTGGATAGTGGCGTAACATTGCATTTAGCTTTTTTACCATTGGCAACGATTTTATTATTTTCTAGGAAAGAAGTCAAACGATTTGCTTGGTATTTTTTGTCCATCTTGGGTGGATATACGTTCATTGTTGCATGGTGCTTCACTTATGGAGCTATGTTGAATACGCCACCTGAAACTTTACGTGTTTTTCATACCATTGTCTCTTTAGATGGTATTTTTATTTCTATGTATTTCACCTACTTCTTTTTTGTAGAAAACACAAAATACAAGGCATTATTATATAATGAAAGAGAAAAGTCAGACCACCTATTATTGAGTATTTTTCCAGAGACGATTGCAGATAAATTGCGCAATAGTAATCAATCCGTTGCAGATAGTTTTGATAATGTGACCGTTTTGTTTGCGGACATTGTCGGATTTACGGAATATGCTAGTAAGATGAATGCCAATGAATTAGTGGCAATGCTCGATGAAATTTTTAGTGAGTTTGATGCTTTAGTGGATAAATATGAGATTGAGAAAATCAAAACGATTGGGGATGCTTATATGGCTGTGGGCGGATTGCCTGTTCCTGATGGGCAACATTGCCATAAGGTGGCAAGTATGGCTTTAGAAATTAATGAAATTATCAAAGAAAAATTTGCCGAAAAATATGATTTGAAACTCCGAATTGGCATGCATACAGGCAAAGCGGTAGCGGGCGTCATTGGCAATAAGAAATTTTCATACGATTTATGGGGAGATTCTGTCAATATTGCTAGCCGCTTTGAATCAAGTGGACACCCTGAGAAAATTCACATTACAGAAGCTGTAAAAAATGAATTAGGGAATGCTTTCACTTTTGAAGACTGTGGGGAGATTATGATTAAAGGCAAAGGGATGATGCAATCTTATTTTTTAACTGGAAAGAAAGAAGTTGTTCAAACAGTCTCTTTTAGTGCGCCTAATTCTGTGGCTATTGCAGTAGCTTAGAAGAATTTTCTCCTAAAATGCTTAATAAGCCGTACCCACAAATTTTGCCGTATCAAACGGCAAAATTTGTAAAAAGGGTTTTTAAAGGGGGAGCTAAAATAGATTTTCTTTGAAAATCTATTTTAGCTCCCCCTTTAAATCCCCTTTTTTGATTGATTGGGACTCGATGTCCCAATCAATCAATATTTACTTCTATATTCCATTTTTATAAGAAACCCTTTAGTAGCCTAATATATGCTTTGAATATTGACGAATAATTGGGTAACTTTAGGGCAATTAAACTTGAACCAAGAAAACATTCATCGTTTCGTCATCCTAAGATAAAGACTATGCAGCGTTTAAAATATTTAGCCGTTTTCATACTTCCTATTAGTGTTTTATATGCTTTTAATACAACAGGCTGGCATACTATTTTGCCAATGCTTCTTTTTTTTCTAGTAGTTCCTTCATTGGAATTATTTCTTCCAGTAGATTCGGCAAATTTTGAAGAGAAAATCGCCGCTGATAAGAAAAACGAAAGTATTTATGATTGGATGTTGTTCTTAGTTGTGCCCGTACAAGTTTCGGTTTTGATTTCTTTTTTGTTTATCATTCAAGCAACGCCTTTTGGTACTTTTGAGTTTTGGACAAGGACCGTTGGGATGGGCTTGATGTGTGGCGTTTTAGGCATCAATGTAGGGCATGAATTGGGGCATAGACATAGTCGAGTAGAGCAGTTTCTTGGCGAAATTTTATTGTTGACTTCTCTGAATACGCATTTTCTACCGTATCACAATGGTGGACATCATTTGAATGTAGCTACTCCTAAAGACCCTGCTACTGCACGGAAAAACGAGTTGCTTTATACCTTTTGGTTCACTTCTCACTTTGGAAGTTATAAACAAGCTTGGACATTAGAAAATAATTTGATGCGACATCAGGGGAAAGCTATTTTTTCCCTACATAATCGAATGGTAGTTTACACGATTGCCAATATCCTTTTGTTGGCTGCTATTTATTATTGCTTCGGAACAATTGTCTTAGGGGCATTTGTGCTTGCAGCAATTATTGGCATTGGTTTATTGGAAACGGTTAACTATATCGAACATTACGGGCTGCAAAGAAAGCTAAATGAACGTGGAAAATATGAACCTGTTCGCCATCACCATTCTTGGAATTCTGACCATGTTTTAGGTAGAGCTTTGCTATTTAATTTGTCTCGACATTCTGACCATCACTATAACGGCAGTATCAAATACCAAGTCTTAAAATCAGTGCCGACAAGTCCACAAATGCCTACGGGCTATCCGGGTATGCTAACCTTAGCATTTTTACAGCCTTTTTGGTTTTTAGTAATGAATAAAAAATTAGAACAGTTGACAACTCAATGAAAATAATAACACTGTAGTAACAACTTGCTACTCATTTACTGTTTTTTAGTATAGAACCTTGATTTCTAGATAGTTAAGGTTTCTTGATGGTAGGTTCGTCGGTACTTTAAGCCAAACTATTGAGAACTTACGTCTTGATTTGTCCCGATTTATAAGTTTGGACACTTGGACTAATCAAAATTACTTTTTTTTACTACCTGCTTTTTTGTTTCATATGACTGATTATCAAGTGATTAAATTTGTTTTTTAATAAGAATATATCCAGATATAGAAATTCGGACGTCCAGATTTATCTTTTCGTACCCTATAAGCTTGATTTGTCTCTACATTTGTTTTCAGAAGTAGTGATATAAGAATCTGTTGGATAGAAAAGTCTATTGAAAAATTACGTATTGAACTACTCTAAATACACGCTTAAAGATTTTGTACAACCATAGATTTCGATTGAGAGAGTTTATGAAATCAGTAGTACCTAGTACTGCTGATTTCTTTTAAAGCTTTTTTATTCTTTAATAACCTCGTCATTTCTGGTAGATTATTTATTGCCTCGTCTCTAAAACTAGAAATCATGACAAACCCCATTAAATTAATTTCCTTTTTAGCTTGTTGCTCTTTAATCCTTTGATGCTTTAGTTTCTTGCTTTTGTAAAGGAAGAGAAAAATTAAAACTCCTTAGTAGTAAGATAAAAATAAATTTAGATTCTTTAGAGTCAAATAATTAAGATAAGTCGTTTAAAGTGAACCACTTAGTTATCTTATTTCTTTGACGAGAATCTAAATTTATTTTTATCGCGTTCCTTAAAAAAATACAATTCTATGAAAAATAACAAATTTATTTTAATGCTTTTTGTCTTCTTTGGTTTCTTAGGATTAACTGCGAATACTCCTTTATTTAAAGAAGCGAAACCTGATTTTGATAGTATCGAAACTATTTTTCAAAAAATGGGCGCCTATCAACAAATGGAAATCACCTTGAATTTTGATAGTCTATTAGCTTCACGTCGGTCAGACTTTGAGCATCCTGCACAAATTAAATTAATCGGAGCTGACCAAATGGATTTGTCATTGAAATTAAAAGTCAGACCGCGAGGAAAATACAGAAGAGTGATGTGCGATTGGCCACCTTTGCGCCTTAATTTTTCTGATACGGAATTGAAAGGACTAAATGTTTATCATAAGTATGATAAAATTAAGTTAGTGACGCATTGTAAAAATGATGCTAAAGATGCACAAACGCTCTTAAAAGAATATTGGACGTATAAATTGTATAATGGCGTAAGCGACAATAGCTTTCGGGTACACCTAATGGAGATAACTTACATTGACGCAGTTGATGCATCTAGGACCATGGAAAGTTATGCCTTTGTAATCGAGAATAATCAAGAAATGGCACATCGTATTAATGGAGAACTAGTGGAAGGGTATGGCACCAAAGTAGATGCATTGGAAACTTCTTCTTATCAAAATATGGTTTTGTTCAACTATATGATTGGAAATGCAGATTGGAGAATAAATACTCAAAAAAACTTAAAACTGGTTAGACATAAAAAGAGGGAGCTTTTTACTATTGTTCCATATGATTTTGATTACTCTAATATAGTGAGTCCTAGTTATGTAAAGCTTGCACCTACTAGCAACACATTGGGCGAAAATGACTCTATTTTTTCTGGGACGTTTAAAGATAAGGAGAGTTTGGAACAACATATTCAAAAATTCAAAAGATTGGAGAAAAATGAATTTTCTAGTTTTAATGCCTGTGAATTCCTTAATAGAAAAGAGAAAGCTAAGATGAAATTAATACTAAAGACATTTTTTAAGGTTATTAAAAATAAAAAGAAGCTGGAGGGAATGTTTTTACAGAAAGAGGTGTGAGCGTTTAAGCCTAGGACATAATGGCGACTAATATTCCGCTAATGGCAAAAATTAGGGTGCCAAATAAATCGCAGAAATAGATGAAATCCATGTGTTTTGAATTGAGGTTTGTAGGAGGTTTCTTTTCGGAAATTTTAAAAAAAGAGAACAATTGACTAGTCAAATTTAGTTCCAAAAACTAAAAAAATGACTTTATTAAAAAAAAATAATATTTTTTTTAAGTGCTCAAGAACTCAATGAAATCAAGGATAAATAATTTTAGGAAACGCCACAAAATGCTGATAGTTAAATGATTATGTTGAAAGTGCTATTATTTTACATATTATCATTTTTTATACCTATTTGGGAAATATTTTTGAAATAGATTTGCATATAACGTTTCTAGCATATACTTTTGTACCAACAAATTATCCCAGAGGTCTGAACAGCCTCGTCAGAAAAACAAACTCAATTTAAATCTTTTTTCCAAAAACTGACAATCCATGAACATTAACACTTTACACAAACAGCCATACCTATTTTCTGACTCCTCAGAAAAAATTAAATCAATAATAACAAGGCAAGACTTCATCAATCGGCTAAATTTTAGTTAGATTTCTCTATGTCTACAAGTATGAGATTTTTATAAAATGCTCCTTCTTGTAAGCCTAGGAAAACTCAAATTTTAGTACGGAATTGATTGAAAAAATGCCTAGTTATAACTGATAATTAAGATGATTTAGAAAGATGATGCTTTTGTTAAAATTTTTCTTCCAGTGCAGCGGAAGTAAACTTCAAAAAGCAAACTCCCTAACTTCTTTTGTCAGCCTTACTTTGCCAAATTTTCCTACAACAGAAAGATAAATTTTCACTTCCCTACTAATTCGGAAGAAACTAATCAGCTAAATCTCAAAATAATATTATCAGTAGTGTTTACCACTTTTTGATTTTACATTTTGAATTTAAAATTTTAGATTTTTAAGTTTCTCCCACCGCGGTTTTCCAATCGTTATATTTTCCAAATACACCACATTGTTATTTAAGGACAAAGAAGTAGTAATTTTCCAAAGTATTGCCTTATAGTTCTTTAACCAAAACTACAGGCAGCTCTAGAAAATTTTCTACACTGATCATTACTATCCAACAAAAAAAATGGAGTAGTTGATGTTGCATTGATGAGTTGTGTTGAGCCACTTTTGTACTCACCACTCACCACATATAACTCACCACTCCCTAAACCAATTTGTTATTTAAATGGGCAACTCCTATGCTAAACCGACCTTTTTGGACGGTATAGTACTGGAAAAAGAATGTTTTTAGTAGTTAATCACCACTAAAAGCAGGGGAAGGATTTTGTCAACCACCAATGGTTTGATGCTTTTATTCTCCCAAAACCGATTCGCTTGAGGTTTTTACTAACAAACACTTTTAAACTTCAAGTATTTTTTACATCAAATCCATTTTTACAAAATTTTTAACAATGAACAAACCTTTTACACCTTTAAAAAACAGTCATTCTAGTATATCAGTAGGGCAGATTCCTCAGGCAGTAGGGAGTTCGGCTAAGGTTATTTGGAAAACAGTAATTTTTACAATTTTTATGTTGTGCATGCTTTTAGGATATAACGATGCATTTGCTCAGAATGTGCATTGTACTATGGTGTGTAATGACAACTTGAATATTTCTGTTGGTAACGAATGTAGTGTAACAATATTCTACGACCAAATCCTAGAAGATGGTGACAACTCGCGGACTTGTTCTCCTAACGGGTTTCACGCTTTTACGATTGATGTAATGGATGAAAATCTAAATGTTATTCCCACCAGCCCCACTATTCCCTACGAATATGTAGGTAGAACCCTCACAGTTAAAGTAAAACATTGGGCGACTGGAAATAATTGTTGGTCAACGATTACGTTACAAGATAAGATTCCTCCAAGGCTAACTTGCCCTGCTGATATTACGGTCGCTTGTACGCAGTCTACCGACCCTTCAGTCACTGGTCAAGCGACTGCAACTGATTGTGGCTCAGGTAGTACGGTATCTTATGAAGATGTTTATACCGATTTGGATTGTGGAAATCCTATTGGTAAAATTACTAGAATCTGGACGGCTATCGATGTACATGGTAACAAAAGCCAATGTTCTCAATTGATTACGATAAATCGACCAGAAACGAATACGGTTGCTTTTCCTGCCAATTTAGATGGAATTTCTAATCCTGCTATTTCTTGTGTGACTGTAAATGCCGATGCTAATAAAACTAACCCAGAATTTACAGGCTATCCGACTATTAATGGGCAACCAATTACAGGCATCAGTGGTGATGTTTGTAAATTGAACGCTGATTTTACGGACCAAATAATTGATGCTTGTAGCGGTTCTTACAAAATTATAAGAAAGTGGACAGTTTTAAACTGGTGTACTAGTGAATTGAAAGAAGGTATTCAAATTATTGAAGTTGAAGATAAAACGCCTCCTACTATTTCTGTTCCTGCGGATATTACAGTTGGAACCCAAACGATTGCTTGTTTTGCGAATGTACCTTTATTAGCAGCGACTGTTTCAGATGCTTGTTCTAATGATGTTTCCGTTAGGGTTACTTCTTCTTTTGGAACTATTGATGCGAATGGCGGTGTACTTTTAGATGTGCCAATCGGTACGCACACTATAGTCTATGAAGCAACAGATGCTTGTGGAAATAGGGCTTCTCAACCAATGCGTGTAACTGTAATTGACGATGACCCACCGACGGTTGTTTGTAATGATGAAACGGTTGTATCTTTAACTTCTGATGGTACCGCAACTGTTTTTGCAAGTAGTTTTGATGAAGGTAGTTATGATAATTGTTGTTTAGATAAATTACTAGTTAGAAGGGTAGGGGATGCAGATTTTGGCTTAAATGTCAAGTTTGAATGTACAGATGCTGAGGTAATGGTAGAGTTACAAGCAACTGATTGTCATGGAAATGTGAACAGTTGTATGATTAACGTAAGCATTCAAGACAAAGTAGAACCAACCATCGTTTGTCCTGCTGACCAAACTATTGATTGCGAAGCGGACTACAGCGATTTGAGTCAATTTGGACAACCTCAAGTAGTAGATAATTGTGGATTCGAAATAGTAGAAACTTCTACGAATGATATTGACAATTGTGGAGTAGGAACCATCACTCGAACTTGGACCGCTATGGGTACGGCAGGTGGTGTAACGTCTTGTTCTCAAACAATTACGGTGATCAATGCTTCTCCTTGGAATGCAAATAATAATCAAATCTCTTGGCCAGCAAACTACGAAACTTCTCAGTGTATCTCCTCTGCTACTTTAAATCCGGAAGATTTACCAGCAGGTTTTAACGAGCCTACTTTTATTGGTGATAATGGATGTGCACTAATCGCTACAAATTATACAGACTTAGTTTTGGATGTTCAACCACCTGCTTGTTTCAAAATCTTAAGAACATGGACCGTAATTGATTGGTGTGAATACGAAGTAAATAGCACAGATAACAAAGGACGATATGAGTACGAACAAATCATCAAAGTTATTGATAATGTGGACCCAACCTTCGCAGTACCGCCTACTGACTTTACGGTGGATATGTTAGATGGAGTTTGTGGTGGAACCGTTATGATTCCTGATGTTGGCGTATCTGACTGTAGTCCAAATGCTTCTGTAACTGCACAAGGTGCTTTAGGAAGTGGATTTGGTCCTTTTGCCAATGTAATGCCTGGCGCTTACGACATGACTTACATTGCTACCGATGGTTGTGGGAATTCTATTAAAAAGGATGTGGTAATTACCGTTAGGGATGGTAAAAAACCAACACCCATTTGTATTGATGGATTAGTACTTTCTCTTAAAGCAGGAACGGACGGAAATCCAGCCAGCGTAGAATTATGGGCCAATGATTTAGATGCTAAAAGCTTTGATAATTGTACGCCTGATAGTGATTTGGATTTCAGAATTAGAAAGTATGATGGCACAATGGATACACCTCCAGGAACTTCAAATATTACTTTTGATTGTGATGATATTGGGACTCAACAGGTGGAAGTTTGGGTGGTTGATGCTAATGATAATTTTGATTTTTGTATTACTACTGTGAATGTCCAAGACAATTCAAATATTTGTAGCGGTGGCTATACAGACCCTGAGGGACAAGTCGCACTTTCTGGAAAAATAACTACAGAAACGGGCGATGCAGTAAGTGATGTTAGTGTTCAAATTACTGCGCCAGATAGAGCACCTTATATGACTGGAAATGATGGGCAATTTAACTACGAACAACTAGATGGTGATTTAGATTATGCTTTGATTCCTGAGAAAAATGTAGCGCCTAAAAATGGCGTCTCTACTTTGGATATTATTAAAATAAGAAAGCATATTATCGGTACGGAGATGTTTGATTCTCCTTATAAATATATCGCTGCTGATGTAGACCACTCTGGAAGAATTTCTACCCTAGATTTAATTCACACCAGAAAACTAATCCTTGGATTAATTGAATCATTTCCGAATAATGAATCTTGGAGATTTGTACCAGTAGCGCATGAATTCCAAGCTGATACGAATCCTTTAACTACAGATTTCCCTGAAATCGCTGTTGTAGCTTCTGATGCTGTTGATAAATCTCAAATAGATTTTATGGCAATCAAAGTTGGTGATGTTGATTACTCTGCACAGTCTAATGGTTTGGTGAGTAATGAAAGTAGAAACAACGAAAGTACTTTATATTTTGACCTAGCTGACCAAACTTTTAAAGCAGGAGAAACGGTCAATGTGACTTTTAAAGCCAACAATTTTAAAGCTATCTTAGGCTACCAATTAGAATTGTTTTTTGATGAGCAAGTTGTTGATTATCAAGAGTTTAATAAAGGTGCCGTTAATAGTTTAACCACAGATAACTTAGGATTAGCTCAAGCTAAAAACGGACAATTAAAAATTAGTTGGGATGAATTAGAAGGGGTAAGTGTTGAAGATGGAGCGGCTTTATTTACCTTCCAATTTATTGCTAAAAAAGCAGGACGACTAAGCGAAATCTTAACTATAAATGAAAGAGGCTTGACTCCTCAAGCATATTCAACTACAGAAGAAATTTATGAGGTAGCTCTGAATTTCAACAATCAACAACCAATTGTTGAAGGAGTAGGATTAGAATTATTACAGAACCAACCGAATCCTTTTAGTACACAAACAACGATTCGATTTACATTGCCTACTGCCCAAAAAGCTACTTTGACCATCTTTGATGTACAAGGAAAAGCAATTAAGCAGTTTAACGGTGATTACGCAAAAGGACAGCATAGTATAACGATTGGAAAAGCAGATTTGCCAACAGTTGGATTGATGTACTACTCCTTAGAAACAGCAGAAGAGAAAATTATCAAAAAGATGATTTTATTGAACAAGTAAAAGTAAACAACTGGAAGTCATGGTGAATTTAAATCTCACCATGACTTATTTTAGACGACATTCGAAGATTAGCAATATCTATGAACAAATAATCCCACGAAAGGTAAGAATGAGGTTCGACCTCATTCTTCCTAAAGTGGAAGAAGGAGATAGACTTTTTAAAACCAAAAAGAAAACCAAACGCTCTATGAACGCATAGAAGTTTGAAAGACATATAGGTTGTAAAATAGGTGATGGTAATAGGACACTGGAAAGCTGCTCAAGACGGGTAGTTTTCCAGACCTCTTTTTCGCTTATCGACCCAAGACATATAGGTTGTAAAATAGGTGATGGTAATAGGACACTGGAAAGCTATTCAAGACGGATAGTTTTCCAGACCTCTTTTTCGCTTAACAACCCAAGACATATAGGTTGTAAAATAGGTGATGGTAATAGGACACTGGAAAGCCATTCAAACAGGATGGTTTTCCAGACCTCTTTTTCGCTTAACAACCCAAGACATATAGGTTGTAAAATAGGTGATGGTAATAGGACACTGGAAAGCTACTCAATAACAAAAATAAGTTCTGCGTTTTTCAAATGGTTTCTTTTTTTAATGGGTTGAAAACCTATGAAAAAAAGAATCAACCCGCCCGCAAGACGCAGTCGGGCTGGTTGAAAAACTTAAAAGCAGAAATTAGTTTTTGTTTATAAACAAGACGGGTAGTTTTCCAGACCTCTTTAAAATCAAATATTTAAATAATCAAAAGAAACTAAAAAAGTAAAATAGGTGATGGTAATAGGACTAAGCCAGTTGGTTGCTTTATGCGACCTTCTGGCTGTCTTTTTTATGGGTAGTACTAAGAAATTTAGGATTGGATTAGCATCATTAATTGAAGGTGCGAACAATTGGTAGCAAAGTTTTTATATTTTCCTGTAGCCGACCTTATTAATTCAGAAAATAAAGTGCGTTTTTTTCAACAGGTAGCACAGAATTTATTCTGTTCAGTCGAAGGACTTTAGGCAAAATAAATTAATAAAGTGGTCATTTTGAGGAAATATTTTTTTCCTAGACAAGGCATGAACCCGTACGGGTGAACCGCAAAGCGGATGGGAGGCTTACAGACATAGCACCGCTATGGCGAGCCTCCTGCCGGCAGAGGCAGGCATTTTCAACATAAACAAACACTGTTTGTGAACCGCATAGCGGACGGGATGCTAGTAAAAAAGAGGAACTCATAAATGGCTAATTAATTATTTTAGGTTCTTTGACAATTTTTGCAAAAGATACTTTATTAGTCTCATCGGACGGCGAAGCCATCCGACGAGACGGTCGTTCCCGTCGGATGACTTCGTCGTCCGACGGGAACAATGCAAAAATTGTCAAAGAGCCTTATTTTACTTTGCCTTAGTCCGAGAAACTGTCAGAGTCAAGGTCTGAAGACCTTTTTACCCGACAGGATAAATCATATACTACCAATTTTTATAAGAAAGCCCTTATGAAATAGATAGAAAGCTTAATAAAAAAAACACATTATTTTTATTTTAAATAAAAAAAATAAAAATATTTAAACCTACATTTTTACTTTTTTGATACATTAAATTTTATTTTAATATAAATATGTTTAACGCTTATTTATAACTAAAAACACATTATTTTTTATTCTAATGTAATCTTTTTCTTTCATTCACATTAAAAAAATAAATAATATAAAATGCTGATTTTCAAATATGTATAAAATATAATATGAAAGTTTTGGCACAGAACTTGACCTAAATCTAGTAACAGTTAATTACAAAGTTATTTCATCTTCCGCACCCAATTTTCTTAAGGAACCTTGTTTCCTTATCATGTACACCAACCAGTTAATAATCTTCCATACATTTTAATTTAGTACTGCCATCGTGTTGTTTCAAACACTTGAATTCAGTGTATAGCTACACTTATATGGTAGTACTTATTTTGAAAATCTTACACCCTTAATTCTTCCGCACCATTCCAGTTAAAAAAATATTAGCGTACGCACGATACGCTTGAAAGACTAATATTTGTGTTATACAAAAGTGGTTTATGTCATAGGTGATTCTGGATTGACAAAAGGGCTGTTTTGGGAAAACTACACCATAGTAATACCCATGGGAATAGCAGTCATTTTGCCAATCCGAATCTACCTTTTTTAAACTGGTCAATTAGTCATTATTCATAGGTCATAGGTCATTAGGTACTAGTCATTTGTAAGTATTTTTTGAATAGACTTTGAGTGTACTTGCACTTTAAAGCCCTGTCATTACTATGCCCATTGGAAAATTATAACATTGTTTTAGCGATTGATTTTTAAGCAAAAATTTCAACGCTTTAATTCATACAAGAATACTTTTTAATCCCACAACAAGTTGGAGTAGGTAACTGATTATTAGTTACTTATGCTCCTTCTTTGGGGTTCACACTTTTTATTTTATTTACAAATTACCATTAAACTTTTTTATGAAACACTTATTTGAATTTAAGTCTCTTAAAGAGCACAAAGCATTTTATCAAATACCTATAATATCACTTCGATATTTTATGGGTGTATTGTTTGTTTTATTTACATGCAATCTTCATTCTCAAGTACAATGGATTGGAGGGGCTGATACGAATTGGAATAATCCAGCTAATTGGAATCCTGCGGTTGTTCCAAATGCTACTATACCTGGTACGGGTGTTTTGACTATTTCGGCTAATGGCCCTTTGTTGAGTGTTCCTGATACTATTAAGGCCACTCAATTGAATGTTACTGGGGGCGATTTTATGATTCTTGCTGGTAAGATTATTACTATTAGTCATCCTTTAGGAAATTCTGGAGGAGTAATTATTGATAATCAAACTTTAACTATTGATGGAAAGTTAATTGTCAAAGATGCTGGAGGCATAGGACTTGAAGTAATGACAGATGGTATCCTGATTGTAAATGATACGTTGATTGTTGATGCTGCTACAGGAGCGGGTATATCTCTGGAAACTGATGCTATTTTGACTAATAATTTATCGGGCGATATAATTTTAAGAAATAATGGAGCACAGGGCATCGAGAATAATGGAGTTATAAACAATGAAGGAACATTATTAATAACTGATTCTGGTTCTGATGGAATTATGAATGTTGGAGGTAGTTTTACAAATGATGGAACTATAAAAATTTTCCATTCAGGAGGAAATGGTGTAGAAAATGATGGAACTACTCTTTTTGAAAATAGCGTTGGAGCTATTTTAGCAATTAGTAAGACTACTCGTACAGGAATAGAGCATGGTCGAAATAGTACATTTAATAGTTTTGGACTAATAGCTATTGATAGTACAGGGGAAGATGGACTCTTTATCGATCATAATTTCTTTAGTATGGGAGACAGTCTCTTAATTGGTACTAATCATCCTTGTACGGGGACAGGTTCTGGTGCTGGCTGTGCTATAGGAATGAATGGAATTAATGTTGCTTCTCAAGGTGTGCATAGTGTAATTGGTGGTTCTATTATTAGGATTGGAAGTGATGATTGTCCGATTAATGAAGTTGGAATTTTTAACGAAGGAATGTTTATGACCGACGGAGAGGGAACTCATATTCAAATCAGGTCGGCGCCTACTAGTATTTTAAATACAGGAACTATTATTAATAATAAACCTACCGATTCTGATGAGGGAGATATTGCTGATGGTGATTGTGTAATTATAGATGTGGATAACGTTATTGCCGTTAATTCACCCGGTACTTTTGATAATAGCGGCATTATTATAACTTCTGCACCATTGGGGGCGAATGCTGTAGCTACAGGTGCTTTAGATAACAATGGGTTTATCTCAGATGCAAATGGCGCTTTTCTAACAAGTTTGTCGAATCCAAGAAACGCAAATACAGTTAGTGCTTTGGATAATACAGATGGTATTTTAGTTGCTCCTTATCACGGTGCTAGTTATACTTCTCCACTTATTGATTTTTTAATCACAGGTTTAAATGCTCCTTACGAAAATCAATATGCAGCAGGTGCATTTATAAATGCTACTTTTGATGATAGTAATAATGAATTGAGCCTTAGTGGTGTATCTACAAGTGAGCTTGTGGCTTATGAAATTCAAAAAGCAGCTACTGACGAACCTTGTGCCAGTTTGACTACACTTATCACTTTCGATTCCGCACCCACCGACGAAATTGCTTGTAATAGTAATATTCAATTGTCTTTGACAACCGATGGAACAGCTACGATTACGCCTGACATGATTTTGGAATCTACGCATGCGAATGCGGATGATTTTATTGTCGAGATTCTTTCAGGGAGCGGAGCTGGAACCAACGTGGTAGATTGCTCTTATGTAGGAGAAACTGTTGAAGTAATGGTAACTGCTCCGGGTGCTTCTGGAAATCGTTGTTGGGGCCGAGTGACTATCGAAGATAAGATTGGACCTGCTTTGACCATTAATGATACAATTTTTTACTGTAATCAACCTTATGCGCCTGAAACTTTAGGATTCCCTGTAGGAACAGATGCTTGTAGCGCTCCTGTCACTTATACTTATGCAGATAAGGATTCTATTTTGACGCTTTGTGGAGAAGATGCTACTAATCCTGATACTTTAAGAATTATTACTCGAACTTTTGTTGGGAGAGACCAGCGTTGGAATGCAACGACGATTACCCAAACTATTTATGAATTGAGACCTACCATTAACTCCGTCGTTTTCCCTAGTTCTTTTACTGGTGAGGATGCTTTGCAATGTAATAGCTCGAATACTGCTACGGCAATTACAGGAGAGCCTTATTTCCAGATTGGCGCAGATTCTATCCCCGTCAAAGCTAGTTGCAAATTTGGGGTGAATATGGAAGAAAAGGTTTACGACTTAGGCTGTCCAGGCAAACAACGAATTGAACGTACTTGGACGGTCATGGATTGGTGTAATCTATCTTCTGGTGCTGCTATTTCGTCAGGTACTCAGATAATTGACATTATTGATACTATTCCACCTACATTCGATTCAATAAAAGCAAGTGATATTGTGGTGTTAAGTACCCAATCTCATAAATGTATGGTGACTATTAGACCACCAGCTCCTGAAAATATAGTAGAAACTTGTAGTGGGGCAACTTATCGAATTCATGGCCCGTCAGGAACAATATTTAATAACCCATTAGATTCTTTGACCAATATTCCCTACGACACGACTACGCTGGAATATATTGTAACAGATAGTTGTGGTAATGAAACTAGAGACACCGTTACTTTTATACTTAGAGATGAAGTCGCTCCTTTAGCCCTTGCTCAAGAATTGACGGTCAACTTAGTCGATGGAGAAGGGAATACATGGGTGTATGCCGAATCATTCGATGCAGGTAGTAATGATAATTGCTCTCCTTTGGATAGTATTTTGATTTCTAAGGATGGTACAAACTTTGCCGATAGATTGGCTTTTGGTTGTGAAGATGTAGGAACACTTACCTTAACTTTAAAAGTAGTCGATGAAGCTGGAAATGCATCATTGGCAACTAGAGAAATTAATGTCTCGGATAACGGTGGATTTTGCCCAACTACTGCTCCAATTTGTAATACGGCTGTGGTTGTCGATA
Organism: uncultured Saprospiraceae bacterium; assembly: GCA_938010785.1. Classification (GTDB taxonomy): domain Bacteria; phylum Bacteroidota; class Bacteroidia; order Chitinophagales; family Saprospiraceae; genus JAFMDF01. The sequence goes on along the minus strand of CALLVC010000194.1, from coordinate 19,787 downwards.
CTGCCTTTATTACGTTTAGTGATCCTACAGATTGTACTTTAACAGATGGTGTATTAGTTATTGATGCATCCCCTATTGACGTTGAGCTTCAATATAGCATTGACAGTGGTTTGACCTATTTTCCAACCGATACATTTATTAATCAGGATGTCTCTTTAAAATATGTTTTTGTTAGAGAAGCATTGAATACTAGCTGTGTAACAGCATATAAGAAAGGACCTGTTGGAGGATGTGATTCTTTAAATGGTCAAGCAGCCATCGCTGGACAGATTCAAAACGAGAATGGAGAAACAGTAGAGTCCGTAAATATTGCTATCGGTGGCTATGAAATGGCACCCGCAATTACTGGAGTAGATGGTTCTTTTATGTTTGAAGAAATTCCATTAGAGGGAGACTATATGATTACACCTGAAAAGGATATGAATCATAATAATGGAATTACCACTTTTGATATAGTCTTACTAAGTAAGCATGTTTTAGGATTGAAAAAATTAGACTCTCCATATAAAATGATTGCTGCTGATATCAATCACTCTGGGACTATTTCTGCTTATGATATGGTTTTATTACGACAGGTTATATTGGGGATGAAGAATGACTTTCCAAACAATACTTCTTGGAGATTTATTGATGCGGCCTATGAATTTATAAACCCTGAGAATCCTTTTGAAGAAAATTATCCCGAAGCTTATGAAATTAAGGATTTATCTACTGATATGATGTCTTTAGATTTTGTCGCCGTCAAAATTGGAGATTTAAATAATACTGCTGCTGTTAATCAATTGCAAACAACGGAAAGTAGAAGCACTCATAAATCTCTTAATTTTAAAATTGAGGAACAAGTGAAGCAAGCGAACGAAACCGTAACCGTTGATTTTAAAGCTAGTAATTTCCAATCTATTTTAGGGTATCAATTTACCCTTGATTTTGATGGCAATGACTTGAAATTTGAGCAAATTAAGATGGGAACTCAAACAAATTTTGATAACTTCAACTTATCTATGATTCAAAGAGGTATTATTACCACTAGTTGGAATGAGTCTGAGGCAATCAATTTAGCGAAAGATGAGGTGTTATTCAGCCTTGTTTTTAAAGCTAAAAATGATGTTCGAATTAGCGAAGCTATTAGTATTAGCTCTGATATTACAACTGCCGAAGCTTATACAGAATCAGAAGAAGTGATTAATGTGAATTTAGAAGTGTATACGCCTTATGTAGCGACCGATGGATTTAAGTTATATCAAAATGTACCAAATCCATTTACTGGAGAAACCATCATTGGTTTTGAATTGCCTACTGCTTCCGCTACTACGCTGACCATCTTTGATATGTCAGGTAAAACAGTAATGATGGAGAAAGGAACGTTTGCAAAAGGGTACAATCAGATTTTAATAGATGGTAAAGCCTTTGATGAACACGGTATGTTCTACTACCAATTAGAAACAAACCAAGGAATTGAAACGAAGAAAATGATTTTATTGAAAAGATAAGCTTGCTGGATGCTGGATGCTGGATACTGAGTCTAGTATCTAGCACTTAGCATCACCAATACTTTTATTACCATAATCGACAATCTAAACCAAAATAACTCAAATAAAAAAATAATTGGAAAAACCTCGCTTTATCCGCAGCTTTTTTCAAAACGGATTATCTAAAATGGATAATCTTTCTTAAGAATTAATGGTAAAAAAAGTGTGTTTATAAACCGATTCGGCATTTGGCTGGGTCGGTTTTTTTTTATAACCAATTTATGGTATTTTAGATAGTCAAATAAAAAATTGATATTAGTCGAATATCCATGTTCCTTCACTTATCCATGGTACGGATTGCTCCCACTGATAAGTGAAGGAACACTGATATTTATTATTTTTTATCTGACGCTCTATTGATAAGTTGGAATATTAATCCCTTTTTTTAAGGTCAGAAAAATCAGAAAAATTATTTTAATAATTAATTATTTGATTATTAACAAGTTATGAATTATTATAAAAAATAATATTAAATAAAAACTATCATATTAAAAATTGGCACAATATTTACAAAGAGAGTAGTATAGTTCTTTACATTATTATTTTTCATTATATATAAGCATCTAAATGTTTTTATTAAATAATGAACCGTAAGTTTTCAATATAGTCTTAAAGTATCGACGAATTCATTCGTCGCCTAATTTGTTACTATATTTTGTAGACAACGACGAATGAATTCGTCGGTACATTGAGAACTTATATGAATCGGCGATTTAAAATTGTCAAAATAAAAAAGTCAAAATTTAATACATATTAATTTTTGGCATAATGTTTGAAAAAACTATAATATGTAATCAATTGATTACAAAGATAATTAACAAACATGCAGGTTTTTAATTATCTAAATTCTATCCCTACTACCGGCCTTTAATAATAAGGCAGCAAACAGCTAAAAAGCTGTACACACCCAGAAGTTAGCCATTGGCAATAACAAGATTGAGCAAGATTTTAAGTCGCTCAAAGGAAAATTAATCCAGCTTTGTTATCCCGCTAAATTCGGCTAAACTAATCTCACACAAAAAATAAATTAAACCTTTTAGGAAGGTGAAATGATGGCATTTATTTGCTGCTTCACTGTTCCAAATATATTTCCTAGGTGAGGGTTCAATTGTCCTTTTTTATAAAATGACCTTGACCTTGACCAAACCGATTCAAGTAGCCTTTGTATTGGTCATAAAACACTTATGGCCATAAGATTTAAGTATTGTTTTTTAAAACCGAAATACACACACACTTTGAAACAGTAAGTTATATCGTCATTGGTCATTCATTATGGGTGCTTAATTTGACCTATGACATTTGACCAATGACCAATAACTACTGACAACTTAACTAACTCAAAACCAATGAATTACTAAAGATTAAATTAACTGGGTGCATGATGAAAGTGTTGGGGTATCTGCCGAACCTATTTTAAGGAAGATTAAAAGAACCTAAGCTTGATTATCCCAACACTCTTTTTTACTCAGCAAACCAGTTAAATACATAGTACGCACAGACAGTTAATTGAAATTAGAGATTTAAGACTTGAGAAACTATTGTGAGATAACAATTTGTTTTTCCACCCCTACTACAATATTATTTGATATTACTTTCCGCATAAAGGGAATTAATTATTGACTAGAGATTAGTGAATGATATGCTACAGATTTGCCATTTCCTAAAATGATAAAGTCATTTTAAGAACTGGTTAAATTATTAAGGTTTTGGTGATGGGTGTTGAACGGTACTTTATAGGATTGATACCGTTCAACCTCCCATCTTTTTAACAAGCATTAATGAGGATTTTATACAGTAAAATGTTGATAATTAGTTACTTATGATTTTGGGTCGAACGAGTGATAGGATTTTGAGAGATATGGATGCGATGATTGATTTTGCCTATTAACGTTACGAAGACCTACTTTCCAATACCATTATACTAAACTATATAATAGATTAGCTATTAGCCGACCTTTTGACAAGCAATTATCAACTTGGTCTCTACTAATGGTTGATTGATATAACAATATTCTTGGTTGGCTATCTGCCCTTATTACTACTTCGGTAGTGAGCATTATTCCTATGCTTTCTAGTAAGCTAGATAAAAGACCAAAGTTTTCTTTTTAATTGATTTTCGAGTTTTGCTTGATTGTCAAAAGTGACAATGTATTGCTCTTAAATCAAAATTTTAATAACCACTTTTTTAAATTTTGTTAAACCATAATTAACACACTTATGAAGCACACAAATTTTATTCCCATTGATTTGTATTCACTTTGGAAAGATACGTCGCAATCGACGATTCGCTTCCAAAAGAAAAATGCGAGCTGGCTATTATGCGGCTTGATGTTTTTAATGAGTTGTATGGCAAATTTTGCTTTTGCCAACGAATACAGCGAAGGCAATTCTTTCGCAACCGAAACGACTACTAGTACATTTGAAGAACCAACTACTGTATTAAATTTTGACCGCTCTACTTCTACTCGACCTTTGACAGGTTCAGGAATTGCTTGTAATAGCCATATTTATGTGTCTTTGGGCGATGATTGTAAAGCTGGTCTTACACCGGATATGATTTTAGAAGGTGTAGCGGATGCAGACTTAACAAAATTTATCGTTAATATTATAGACGGACCAAATTCAGGTACGGATACCGTAGATTTAGCGGATTTGAATAACCAAATTCGAGTAGAAGTGATTGACACGTCTATTACTCCTAATAATAAATGTTGGGGATTTGTGACCGTAGAGGACAAAATTGCTCCTATTTTAACATGTTCTGATACGACTATTCTTTGTAACACTTCTACTGACCCAACTGTTATTGGTGGACAACCAATGACCTCTGATGCTTGTGCAGGTGGGGTTACTTTTACTTACTCAGATGTAACAGAATCTTTTAGCTGTTTAGTTGGAGCAGGAACGGACCCTGATACAATTAGCCGAATTACCAGAACTTGGCAAGGAACAGATGCCAGTGGAAATAGTAGTACTTGTACACAGACGATTCATGTTGTAAAGCCTCAATTGACGATTGCCAATGTAATTTGGCCAGCAGATACCATTCTTTATTGTGGAGATAATCCTTCTACTGAACCTTCAACGACTGGATTCCCTCAAATTATGTACAACGGAGAAATAGTAAGCGTTGACCAATTTTGCCTATTTGGCTTAAATTATACAGACCAAGAATTTACTACGAGTAACTGTGTCGGAACTAGAAAGATTTTAAGAACATGGACAATTTTTGATTGGTGTAGACCAAATACTGTATTGACTAACGCTATCGTACCTGGACCTCAATTAGTAAAAGTTGAAGATAATGTAGGCCCTGTAATTACTGATTTACCTGTTGTAACTGAAATTCAAGTTTCTTTCCCTGATTTAAACGCATGTGCAGCAACACTTACTGTTCCACCTGTAGTGGTTAATGATGAATGTTCGCCGACTGATAGTATTCAGGTAAAAGTTCAAATTGGAAATTCTACAGTAAATGCTAATGGTGGTGTACTTACAAATGTACCTTTTGGACCTCAAATGGTGATTTATACAGCGACAGATGATTGTGGTAATTTTACTCAGGATACCGTAATGGTAACTATTAATGATAATATAGCTCCAACTGTAATTTGTAAAGAAAATATCGTAGTAGCTTTAACGCAGAGCGGGACTGCTCAAGTTTTAGCTCAAGCTTTTGATAATGGTAGTTATGATAACTGTGCATTAGATAGAATTAGAGTACGAAGAATGGATTCTTGTGGTGTAGCGATGGATTTACCTTATGCTACTTTTGTTGATTTCCAATGTTGTGATGTAGGAACAGATGTAATGGTAGAATTAGCCGTATGGGATACGGTAGGAAATACAAATAGCTGTATGATAAGAGTACAAGTTCAAGATAAAGTGGCGCCAACCATTACTTGTCCTCCAGATATGACAGTTAGTTGTGATACTAACTTGACGGATTTAACTATATTCGGACCTGCAACCGTATCAGGCGGTGCTTGTAATGCGACCACTCTTGACTATGAAGAAACTATTAATCTTGACAACTGTGGTGTTGGAACTATTGAAAGAACATGGACTGTTCCAAACACAACGATTTCTTGTACTCAGACAATTACTGTAAATTTAGTACCAAGCCCTTCTTTTAATGTTACTCGAGTTCCTGCTCCTGAAATTGAAATTCAATGTAGTGACGGAATTGATATTACTGCTTTAGGACGTGATAGCTTACAAGTTGAAAGTTCTGGATGTCAATTATTAGCGGTTAATTATAGCCAGCAAGTTTTTGATACGGACGGAGAATGTAGAGAAGTACTTAGAAGATGGCAAGTGATTGACTGGTGTCAAAACCCTCAAGCGAATCCACTTTTACCTGGATATGCTGAATTTACACAGATTGTTAGATTGATTGATAATACGATTCCTGAGTTTGACGCTCCTTTAGATACGATGATTATTAATGCAGACCATACAGAATGTAGTGCGACGGTAGTTTTACCAACATTTACTGCAAGAGACCTTTGTGGTGCTACTCCAGATGTTTCTATTAGTGGTATTATCGCCAACTCTGAAGGTGGAAATGATACTTTAACGAATGGAGAAGGCGGAACAACTTTTATTGGTGTACCTGTTGGAACTTACCAAATGCTTTATACTGCATCGGATGGCTGTAATAACAGCACAACTGTTCCTTTAGTAATTATTGTACGTGATATTGAAGGACCAACTATTTTCTGTGATGACTTAGTGACTACTTTGACTTTGAAATCTGATGAAGATGCTAATAGTCCTAATAGAGGTTGGGTGACTGTTTGGGCTTCTGACTTTAACTGTAAGATTGAAGATTGTAATAATGACGGAATTGTGCAGACCTTACGATTCCCTTCTTTGGGTATTGGCCAAACATCTCCTCCAGCAGATACTACTTTCGGATGGACTTTCAACTGTAGCACTGTAGGAGAGCAAGTTGGTGACCTTTGGGTAAGAGATGGTTCTGGTAACTGGGATTATGTTAGAGTTACTGTGAATATTCAAGATAATATGGGGGTATGTCCAACAGGGCAGGAAAGTCTTAACGGAATGGTTTCTGGTACGATTCAAAATGAAGTAGGAGAAAAAGTAGAAGAGGTAACCGTTAATATCGGTGGATACAGCATGTCTCCAGAAATTACTGGAGTAGATGGAAACTACGAGTTTGAATTACCAATGGAGAGTAACTATACGATAGCTCCTGAGAAAAATATGGAACCGTTGAATGGAGTATCTACTTTTGACCTTGTATTGATTAGCAAGCACATTTTAGGATTGACTAAATTAGATTCTCCTTATAAGCATATTGCGGCGGACGTTAACCGTTCTGGTACTATCACTGCTTATGACTTAGTACAATTGAGACAGTTGATTTTGAATGTTAAAACTGAATTTTCGAATAATGATTCTTGGAGATTTGTTGATGCAAATTATAACTTTACTACAGATAATCCAGCGGCTGAATCTTTCTCTGAGATTGCTAGCATTGGCAACTTAGCATCAGATGTGGAGGCTCACTTTATTGGAGTGAAGATTGGTGATGTAAACGTTACTGCAGTTGCAAATAGAGGTTTAGTAAGCACGGAGTCTAGAACGAACGGTAAGATTGCACTTACTACTGAAGAGTATACCTTTGAAGCAGGTGCTACTTTTAGTGCTGATTTTAAGTTAGCTGATTTAGCATCTGTTGAAGGATATCAGTTTACAATGAACTTAGACTTGAATAAAGTAGAGGTGATTGATATTGAAGAAGGGGTTGCAAAGGCTGGTAATTTTGGAACGACTATGCTGGACCGTGGTATTTTAACAACTAGTTGGAACCAAGGTGCTGATAACGTACAGAACGAGGAAAGAATGTTTACGGTAGTTTTAAGAGCAAGAGAAGCTGGTAGATTAAGCGAAGTAGTGAATATTACTTCAGACTTTACCCAAGCAGAAGCTTACAATACAGATGGCGAATTACTAAATGTAGCATTAGCGTTTAGTGGTGATGCAGCGGCAGAAAATGAATTTACATTGTATAACAATAAGCCGAATCCATTCAAGGAGGAGACCACGATTAGCTTCGATTTACCAGAAGCTGGAAATGCAAGATTAACTATTTTTGATATTTCTGGTCGAGTAGTGAAATCTTTTAACAAAGAGTTTGGAGCTGGATACAATGAAATACAAGTTGATAAAGCAACATTGAAAGGAAGTGGCATTTATTTCTACCAGTTAGAAACAGCTACTAATACAGCTAAAAAGAAAATGATTTTGATTGACTAAAATCATGAAAATAGACACGATTTGATTCGTGTAAATGTAATCCCTCTTTGGCAAATTTGCTGAGGAGGGATTTTTTTGTTAAAGTTTATTTTGTCATCGTTCCTTGGGGATTTAGTGTAAATCAAATGGCTGTTATTAGAAGTCGAAGAACTTACCGCTATTGGTGCAAGAATGATTAATAATAAAAAATGATTTTTTAACAAGATATCAAGGAAAAACCAAGATTAATTAATATAAGTGGCAATCATTAAATATTCATAAAAACACCTCTCATAGCGCTCTCCAAAATAATTTTTCAGTTATTAGTAATCTCAAATATATTTAATTACCTCTTTTTCAATCACCTAGTTATTAGGAAAAAATAGTAACTATTCATTTATATATTTTTATTTGACAAATTCATTTTATTTATTTATGTTGCATAATAATTAAAGTGTCCCCCTATATTTTCCCTGTTTACTTTACTGAAATTCCCCCATATTTTAAAGCATATATTTCATAAAGCTTCTTTTAACAAACCTACAGCAACAAATACTTCACTTACGACAACATCTTTAATGTGATACTTCTTATTGGAATTATCACTACCTACTCACATTGAATTTACAAAACAACCAATTACTCTTTTTGTGTACACACAAAAATGAGCCGACAACTTTTTGTTAATTTATGATACGTATGCCCGTTATTAATGCGATTGTTTTCCTTGACTGGAAACGACTTTTGAGTATTGTAGGCTTAGTTTTTTGCTTTGCATCTGCTACTTATGGTCAATGTTCTATGTCTTGTGATGATGAGATTCAAGTTTCGCTTAATCAAAATTGCGAAGCAGAGATAACTTATCGGATGATTTTACGTGATCCGGATAATTCTGATATCTGTACTCCTAACGGACCTTCGGCATATAAAGTAGTGGTGATGGATGAAGATGGAGTGGAAATTCCTTCCAGTCCAGTGATTACTTGTGAATACACAGGTCGAACACTATTAGTAAAGGTAAAGCATTGGTATTCAGGGAATAGTTGCTGGTCAAAAGTGGTCGTGGAAGATAAAAACGCACCAACTTTAACTTGTGCTCCTATTACCTTATCCTGTACCCAAAATCTAGCACCAACCTCAGAAGGTGGTGATGCCCCGGTACCTAGTGCGATGGATGGCTGTGCTGCCGTTTGCCAATCACTTTCTTTAACTTATGTAGATACGGATACGATCTATTTTAATTGTGAAGATGGAACGGTAGAGGATGGAGTCATTGCTCATATTAATAGAGCTTGGACGGCTTGTGATGATTTAGGTAATTGTAGCACCTGTATTCAATCTATCAGCTTAAAGGTTCCAAGTTTGTTAGATATCAATTTACCTGCTGATTTGGTGGGGGAAGATGCTTTATCCTGTGATGGTTGTGACCCTACAGATTTAGCTTGCACAGGAAAACCATTACTTCAAAATGCTGGATTAAATAATTCACTATGCAATATAACTTATGATTTTATAGACGTTAATACAAACACCGAATGTGAGGGAACTCACACCATTTCACGAGCGTGGGCAATCCAGAATACATGCACAGGAGAAACACACAATTACACGCAACTAATCGAAATTGTGGACCAAACACCACCCCTTATTAATTGCATCAGCGGCAATCTGGCCGTTGTCGCCACACCTAATTCTTGTATGGCTACTATTTCCATTCCTGCAGCTGAGGTTTCGGACAATTGTTCGAATATTTCAGCTATAGAAATGGTTACTAAAGTCTATAAAATTGATAGCCTTGGTCGGAGATTTGTGATTGAGCGAGTCGACGGGGCTAATGGCGGTTTTGATTTAACAGTTGAATATGGAAGGTATGAAGTGTATTATCAAGCGACAGATGATTGTGGAAATGTTAGTAATAATCTTGATAATGCATGTATAATAGAAATTGGAGATGAAGAACCTCCAACACCCGTGTGTCAAACTTTGACAAAATTGACCTTGGACAATGAAGGCAATGGAAAGATTTACGCTGCATCTTTTGACAATGGTAGTTATGATAACTGCTGCCTCGAAAGCTTTCAAGTGCGTAAATTAGGAGACCCATCGAGCGAACTAATGGATTATGTTACTTTTAGTTGTGAAGATGCCGAATCTGGCCCTGTTATGGTGCTTTTAGAAATTAGGGATTGTAATGGCAATATTGCCAATTGCACGATAGAGGTTATTATTGAACCTCATACGCCGCCAACTATAACAGGTTGTGCAGATAATTTTACCTTGTCTTGTGATACGGAGTTAAGTTTAGAAGAAATAAGAACTACCTTATTATCACCTCCTACTTTTGATAGTGACTGTGCAAGTGGAGTCACTACCAATGCCGTTTTGAAACAGGATTTTAGAAATGAATGTGGTGTTGGCGCAGTCATTTATGATTGGCAACTATTAGATGGAACGGGCAATGTTGCCGCTACTTGTGAGCAATTAGTTGCTTTTGTAGATGAGACTCCGCTTTTAATAACTTTTCCAGAAGATTTTGTGATTTCAACTTGTGTCACTAGCTTGGAGGAATTACCTACGAATAGAACAGGAGAACCAATTATTACTGGGATGGATTGTGAAGTTGTAGAGGTTTTATACACTGATGCGACCATAGGTACAGACTTATCTTGTTTGACGGTTCAAAGAACTTGGACGATAACCAACCTGTGTGATGAAAATGGTACCATAGAACATGTTCAGACAGTTAGTATTCAAGATATTGAAGCGCCTATTATCGACTGTAATGAAGAGTCCATTGATATTTGCTTAGATGGTGGTGCTTGTGCCAAATCGTTTGAAGTAGCAGGTGTGACAGTTTCAGATTGTAGTAGTGGGGTTGTTACGAGAGCAGAATGGACATTTACTCCTTTTGACGAATGTTTGGGAACGGTACAAACTGGTACGGTGATGACGGCTCAGTTTGGCTTTGTTACTCCTGAACTAGGACCGGGACAACTGATGGTAACTTTTTTTACAACGGACGCTTGTGGAAATGAATCTAGTTGTGCTAGAGCTTATAACATAAGAGATTGTGAAGCACCTGAAATCATTTGTTTACCCGGTATCACCCTCAATTTAGATGCAGCGGGTATAGTGGAAGTTTGGGCAAATGATTTTCATCAAGAAATTATAGACAATTGCGAAGATTGTGAAGGATTCGACTATATTTTCTCTTTTGCTCAAGATACGCTCGAAGATGTAAGATTTTATAATTGTAGCGATTTGGGGCTAAAGACAGCTAGAGTTTGGGTGATGGATGCTTTTGGAAATCAAAGTTTCTGTCCTGTAACTTTTGTTATCAAAGGAGAAGAGGTATGTGAAGATTTAGAAAATGATACTTCGTCTTTTGACATATCAGGCATGGCTACAATAGCGGGGCAAATTTTCTTAGAAGATGGAGAAGCGGTAGAAGGAGTAGCGGTAACTGCTGCAAATCATTTATCAGAAATGATGGATATGCATATGACGGATGAGAAAGGTGCCTATGCTTTTGAGTTTCAGCAAAATGCTAACTTATTAATTAATCCAGCAAAAAATGATGATATTTTAAATGGTGTAACGACTTATGATATTTTGCAATTAAGAAAACATATTTTAGGTATGGAGGAGTTAGATTCTCCTTATAAAATGATTGCAGCAGATATCAATCAAAATAATTCGATTACAACGGCAGATGTTGTGGCATTGCGAAGAGTGATTCTTCAGCATGAAGATAAATTTAGAAATAATACCTCTTGGCGTTTTATCAAAGCGGACCACGAATTTTCAGATTTAACGAATCCATTTGTTGATAAAATACCTGAATATGCCAATATTTCAGAATTATCCAATGAGATGGCTATTGATTTTGTGGCAGTAAAAGTTGGCGATTTAAATGGAAATGCTGCGAGTAATAATACTGCTGGTTCAAGAAGTACAAAAAAAGTAAATTTTGAAATTACGGAGCAACCAATTTTACCAAATCAAGTGGAGACCCTTACTTTTACTTTAGATAACCCTGCTATTCAAGCAGTACAATTGACCCTTAATTTTGACCCTAATGTAGTAGATATAATAGATATTCCTAAGACTAATCAAGTTACTGAAGCTAATTTTGGTACTCGATTCTTGGAAAGAGGTGCATTAACCTTAAGTTGGGATGCACCAACAAACACTAATGAATTTTTTAGTTTTAAATTAAAAGTGAAGGCGAAAAGTCAAACAGCAGTTAGGGAATTATTTACTATTAATTCGCTAATCACTCCTGCGGAAGCTTATGATGGAGCGGGAACTACTTATCAGGTAGGTCTTACAACTTTAGATGCACAGACTGGTTTTGCCTTGTTGCAAAATCAACCTAATCCATTTCAAAAAGCAACGACGATTCGGTTTTCTCTTCCTGCGCAAAGCCAGGGCACTTTGACAATCATTGACATCACTGGACGAACACTAAAAACCATTCAGCAGCATTTTGGAAAAGGTATCAATGAGTTAACAATTAGTGATTTACATCAAAAAGGTGTATTGTATTATCGATTGGAAACTGATTTTGGTACAAAAACAAAAAAGATGATTCGAATGGATTAATGACAGAAATCCTCGATTTAAATAGAGAGAGAGGTCAAAATTTTAGATTACAACAATTACAAAATCTTGCCGTGAGGCAGAAAAATTAAAAACTAAAGCCAATCGTTTGCTGAGTGAGCAAATGATTGACTTTTGTTCACCCTTTAAATCCCCTTTTTACAAATTTTGCCATTCGATATGGTCTCGATAAAAATCGGGATTAGGAACGTCTTGCAAAGAAGTTTTTATAAGAAACCCCTTGTGTTCTTCACTCTATGACTGACTATGTGGTAAAAATTGTTATTATATTGAACTACCTAATATTTACCACTCACCACTCACCACTAAATTCAATCCACAATCTTAAAAGTAGTTCGTCGATTCGCCTGATGTTCCGCTTCCGTGCAACGAGCACACAAGCAATCAACCGCAGGAGAAGATGCTCCATATCCTCTTGAGGTCAAACGACTGCTTTCAATTCCTGCACTGACTAAATAATCTACCGCAGATTGGGCTCGACGAGCGGATAGATTTTGATTATAATTTGTTTTTCCTCTACAGTCGGTATGCGAAGCTAATTCAATTCTAATACTTGGATTTTGATTTAATAAATCAGCTAATTCATTTAAGGCAGGTTTAGCATCACTTCGAATGAAAGCTTTGTCAAACTCGTAATAAATATTGTCAAGCACAATTTCTTGGTCCTTGAAAATTTTATCTAATACGACTTCTACCTCAAAATATTGGTCTGGGTCTTTAGGGTCTTTCGCTATTCCTTTAGTTGAAAACTGTTCATCATTCGTTAAATAACCTTCATTGGATGCAAAAAACGCATAATCTGTTTCCTCTTTTAATTTAATTTCAAACAGCCCATTCGAACCTACTGTGACTGTTTCACTCTTGCCATTTACCATGATTTGTACAGCAGCGCCTTCTAATGGTTTGCGGCCAAGTACTCGACTGTTCGGATTAGTTGGGTCTTCATATATTTTTTCTAATACATAACCATTTAAGGTCATGCTGTAAACCACAGGAGGTTCTTCTTTGGTCGTATCTTTTGGCGGTGGAGGTGGGGGAGGAGGAGGCACTAATCTTTCAAAAGAATAAATATCATCCAACCCACTTCCTTCATCTCTGGACGAAGTGAAATAACCTTTGTGAATCACTTTTGGATTGACAATTGGCGCTCGGTAATCAACCAAATAATTAAAATCATCGGCTCCTGAATTAATCGGTGCTTTTAAATTAAAAGGAGAAGACCATTCCTTATCTCTTTTATAGACCCTAAAAATATCTAAACCACCCATTCCTGCATGAAAGTCAGAGGAAAAATATAAGGTATCTGCCTCTATAGTTGGGAAAACTTCATTGCCGATGGTATTTATATTTCGTGGTAATAACTTAGGAATATCCCATCCCGCTGGCGTTCTTTGACTTTCGTAAATATCATATCCGCCCCAACCATCAGGATGATTAGCGGCAAAATATAAAGTGTTTCCATCATCAGATATGGCAGGACTTTTATAATTTACTTCCGGTTCAATAAAATCTAATACTTGGGGGACCGTCCAACTATTTCCATCTTTCTTACTCACCATGATTTTACAAAACGCTTGGTTGTCTTCATCTCCAAAGCAACGGATAAAATACATTTCGCTAAAATCTCTAGTAAAGGTAGCCGAGCCTTCATTGTGGACTGTATTGATAGGCGATTCGAATGGGGTGACATCATTGGTATTCAAATCGACGATAAATAAATCCATGAAGTCTTTACCTGTCCAATTATATTCCTCTTCACCCATACTTTCATCCCTATCAGAGCTAAAGACTAAGGCATTTCCTAAATAAATAGTCGGGGAAAAATCTGCCGCACGATTATTAAATCTTACTTTTCCCACGGTGTATTCATCATAAGCTCCCTCCGTTAACCATTTCATGGCAATCTCACAATTCCGAATTTCTCGCTTATACTCATAAGGACTACCAATCTCATTACCTAAATCTTTAAAGGCACGAATGGCTTCCTCATATTGCTGAGTTCGCTTTAAAGCATAGGCATATTCTTCCAATGCATCTGTTCCATAAGAATAATCATAAGCCGTCAAATACCATTCAATGGCTTCATCCGACTGATTAGTTAACTTATAGCTTTCGCCCGCCAAAAAGGCTAATTTTCCTTGGTCTACTTTACTTTTTGCCCGTTTGAATTCCGACTTAAGCATAGGAATGGCCCTTTTATATTGCTTACGTTCAAAAGCAGTCGTTCCATCTTTTATTTTTTGCACATAGGTGCAACTACCAACCAAAAAAAGTAAGGAAAGGGAGAAGAGGAAGTATTTTTGCATATTGAGTGAAGTTTACTTGATTTAGCACTTGTTCGGACGAACCTGCCCGCTACGCATTCAGGCGGGTTTATTCATCGCTTAATATTGTCTAAGCAAATTAGGTCGAAAAATACCAATTGTTTTTTAAAAAAACGCTTGGAGACTCTTTTTGTTGTTATTTTTTAATCGTCTTTAGGACATTCTTTCTGCTAATTTAAGAAGGAACTGCCTTGCTGCTGCCTTCCAATCATAGAATTGAGGAGAAGCATGGTTGATAATATACTGCTGCGTACTGCCTAAATCTTTTGGATGTTTGACTAAATTGAATAGTTGATGCACTAAGTTTTCCATATTTTCTACTAACCATCCTGTCTCCCCATGCGCTACATGATTTTCCACATTTCCACCTTTTAAAGCTAATATTGGTAACTGAAAAGCACGTGCTTCTTGCAATGCCATACCATAAGTTTCCATAAAAGCAGTAGAGATAAATAAGTCCGCTTTTTGGTATAAAGAGTGCACTCGAGGAGGAGATAGTTGCCCGTGATAGCAAATGATTTTTTTTAAGATAGGTTGTTGGTCAATTAAGGTTAAACACGACTTGGCATAATCTGGCTCAATTTCGCTTGTTCCTATTAAATGGATTTGTAAATTTTGAATTTGTTGTAAATATTGATGATTGGTCAATAGTTGTAAAAACGGTAGAATCCCTTTCCGTTCAACTAAATTGGCGACCATGATTGCTTGAATAGTGATTTTTAGGGTAGCAGAAAAGCTTCCAGAACTTGATGTTCTGGAAGCTTTTGGCTTTTCTGAAGTTTCTACTTTTAATTTTGAAATAGCTTCGAAGTTGATAGCAGGTGGAATTACAATTTTGGGGGCTACCAAATCATTTTGTGCCAAATAGTCTGCGGTAAATTGGCTACTAGTCATAAAGCCATCCATTAATTTCAACATTGGATATTCCTTTTGTTGAAAATATTCTTTAGTCGTCCAACCCTTAGGTGGATACAGGCTTTCTAAATGATGGACTATCAAATAGCATTGAATAGCTTTATTTTTTTGGGGTAGTAATTTTTCTAACTTAGAAAAATAAAGGGTATCAAAAAAGTAATAGCCTTCGAGTGCATCCAACTTTCGGCTAAAAGCATCCCATGCCATTGTTTTTACTGTATAGCCAATTTCCAATAACCCATTAATCAAATTTTTATTATAGATATTCCCTCCTGATTGGAAGGATTCTACATCTGGTATTACAAAATTGATAGGAGTACTTTTTATTAATCGCATAGATTATTTTGCGTAATTTGATTTTTAGTACTGCTATACCATGCCAACTGCCAACTGCCTACTTCACCTTCCCCTCATAACTAGCCCAAGCCACATGACTTTCTCCCAAAATTACCTCAAGTTTCCCTTTGAAATTTCCTTTTACTTTTTTAACAATTTCTTGATGAATATATTTTGCCAAAAATTCTGTGGTTGTTAGTTTGCCTTTAAACTGCTTCATTTCATCTAAATTTTGGTACTCCAAAGGACGAAGTACTTCTTTTAATACGTCGGAAGCTATGCCGATGTCCATAACTATATTATTTTCGTCCAACTTTTTAGATTTGAATGCCGCATCTACCACATAGGTGGCGCCGTGAAGTTTTTGAGCAGGGCCAAAAGCAGGACTTGGCAAAGAATGCGCAATCATAATATGTTCTCTTATTTTCACAGTATACATAGTTTTGTTTTTGGTGAAAAAGAGTTTTTCTTATAAAAATGCTAGGGTTTTCTTATAAAAATGCTTAGTTAGACGTTCCTAACAAATTTTGCCGTATCGAACGGCAAAATTTGTAAAAATCGTTTTTAGCTCACCCTTTAAAACCCTTTTTTAATTTATTGGAACTCTGCCTGTCCCGAATTTATTTCGGGAAGGTTTCAATAAATTAACATTGACTAGAATGTTCCATTTTAATAAGAAAAACCCTTTTGGTAAAGATTGTATTGACCACAAAACTAGTAGATTTTATTTAGTAAAAAAGAGAAAGAAAAAATAACTAATCTCATTGCAATATCTAAGACCTTCTTTTTTTATTATTGGCGAGCGAAAATGTGGTACGTCTTCTCTTTACCGCTATCTAATCGCGCATCCGAATGTGTTGCCTTGCGCCTTAAAAGAACCCAATTTTTTTGGAAAAGGAGCGGCTTATGTAACCGAAAATATTTCGGATTATTGGAAGTTATTCCCTTTACAGTCAGCATCGGATGCTATCAAATTTGACTGGCCGGAATTGAATGAAGAAGGTATTTTATACCATGAGGAAGTCTTGGTAGAAAGAGCACCAGAAGGGAATTATATTACAGGAGAAGCAAGTGTGAATACTTTCTATGAAGTAGCGCCAGAATTAGTTAAACAATATTTACCAAATATTAAATTAATCCTACTTTTTAGAAATCCGATTGAACGAGCTTTTTCTCATCATCGAATGTACCAAAGATTTCAAGAAGAGGGTAGGGACTTAGGCTTTGAGGTCAATGATTTTGAGACAGATATATTGAAAGAATTGGCCCAGATAAAAAACGGTGATGAAGGACATTATTTATCTCCCAGCCTCTATTTGCGACAATTGAAAGCTTGGCAGGAAGTATTTGGAAAGGAACAGATTAGGGTTTATTTTGCCGAGGATTTGAATGATGCCGTTCGTGCTAAACTCGTTTTGCAGGATATTCAAAATTATTTAGGTTTACCTTTATTTGATTTCGAGGAAATTTTAAAGCAACGTTTTAATGTAGCGCCTAAAGCTAAGATGAATGGAAAAATCAAAACTAGCCTAAGAATTTTTTTTCAAAAACACAATCAGGATTTAGCGACTTACTTAGGGCAAAAATTACCTGATTCTTGGGATACCTTTTAAATTTGTATCGCCCCGACGAATGAATTCGACCCGTGCAACCTATCAACCTATCTGCCTAATATAGTTAACTAATTAATGCCAACTAAGAGTTAAAAGTCATTGATAATCAATGGATTAACTTTTAGACTTAGTCAATTTTTATGATTGATAAATATATGTATATAATTAACAATCAAATAGTTATTCAAAAACAATTTGTTGACGTATTTATATACAGAATAGTTATTTAAAATAAATTTATTTATAAAGCAGATGCAAAAAGTAGTTTTTCATTGCTATTTTAAAGGTGCAAATCTTAAAAAATAGAACACATGAAAAATATTGATAAACTTATCGTTATCTACTTTCACATCTGCCGATGCTATGATACAGATTTAATTGCTCATTGCCAAAGAATGAGTAATAATTATCAACCTGATTTTACAGACCAAGAAGTCATTACTATTTTTCTATACTGTTTAATTGTAGAGAAAAAACGACAAATCAAAGATATTTATGAGTTCGCTGATAATTATCTACGTCCTTGGTTTCCTGACATGGTTGAATCTTATGAAGGATTCTTAACCAGATTGAATAATTTACATGGTGTGTTTCCTCCTCTTTGTTGGTTACTAATCGAAGCAAAGCTCGAAGTCATTCATCCAGAAAAGCTGAGACTTTACCAAGGTTTGATTGCATCAGTAGTTGATTCGATGCCAATCATTTTAGCTAAAGGTCCACGTAGTTTTGGGGCAAAAGTAGCCCCAGAGCAATGTAATAAAGGGTATTGTGCTACTAAAAAGCTCCATTATTATGGATTAAAGCTCCATGTGATGGGATTTAGTATTTTTAACAAATTACCCTTACCAGAATATATCGGCATTAGTCCTGCTTCCAATAACGACTTAACTGTCTTTAAACCTTTTTGGGAATCGGTTCATGATAGGGCTATTTTTGCAGATAAAATTTATGCCAACCAAGCCTTTGAACAATGGTTATTAGAAAATAATAATGTCCAAATTTTAACCCCTGTCAAAAAGAAAAAAGGACAAAAGGTTTTAGAATTTATGGACAAAATATATTCGAGGGCGGTCAGTCAAGTAAGACAACCAATCGAAGCTTTCTTCAATTGGATTATTGAAAAAGTAGGCATTCAAAATGCATCAAAAGTAAGGTCTGAAAAAGGGCTGCTAGTTCATGTTTTTGGAAGATTCGCTGCTGCGCTTATGATTATGACTTTTGATGTTTTTTGAAAACCAGATATGTATTTCAATTTTTATAATAAATTAAATCCAACTCTTAGTTGGCATTAATTAGGCTTCAATTCTTTTTTATTTCATCTTCAATTTCCGCCGAATAAAATCACCCCCACGTTTATTATGAAGAATGGTCAAAATCTCCACATCTTTGTCTGCCTCGATTATTTGATAATATAACACATAGGGAGATTTCTTAATAAATGCTCGTCTAAAGTGACGGATTTTTTTAGCATAAACATGAGGGTTTGCTTCCAAAAAAACTAAAACCTTATCTAATTTTGCAAAAAAAGTCAATCCTCCTTTATGCTTCTTACTGTCGTAATCATCCATTATATCATTTAAGTCTTCCTGTGCTTCCCAAGAAAAAATACCTTATATATCTTCGCTATATTTGTTAAGCACCTTTTTTCTCATATCTTCTGCACTTACTCGCTTATCCTTTTTGACAGCTTTAGCTCTCTTCAATAAAAAAGCCTCAAGAATAGTTGCATCATCTTCAACACTATATTTCTCTGCTAAAAAATTAACAAAATCAAGTACTTGCAACTGCACTTCTTTTGGTAACATACCCACCTTTTGCTGTACCAAATCTACTGTATTCATCAATCAAATTTTTATTAAAACTACAATAATTTTAGGAGTATAGTTCGGCGAAATTAACGCCCTAAACTACTAATATCAATATATTCTAAGCGTAAATATTCTCCATCCAAATGATTAAAATCTTTATCCGTAGTAATTAAAACTAAATCATAAACACTAGAAGTAGCAGCAATCCATAAATCATTTTTGCCCATATTTCGCGAAGTGAATTTCACTTGTTTATTGGCAAGTTTCCCTTGACTAAAGGCATCAATATCTCCATATCTATCAATAATTTCGGCGAAATTAATCCCGATTTTATTAATGCTAGCTAGAATACGATGGATATTGTTTTGTCTTTTT
>CALLVC010000193.1 GCA_938010785.1 uncultured Saprospiraceae bacterium | reverse complement strand
AAGCGTTTAATTGCTGTTCCAGCTCAATATGAGACGACTACTGAGCAAATGTTAGTAAAAGCAGAATCAAAGCGAATGATTCCTGTACCAGCGCAGTATGAAACTGTAACAGAGCAAGTAGTAGCTAAAGAAGCTTCTACTCGTATCGACAGAGTGCCTGCACAGTACGAAACAGTAACAGAAAGAGTGGAAGTATCTCCTTCTTCTACAAAGTGGGTAAAGCGTAAGGCTGACAGAAACTGTTTGTCTGCTGACCCTAATGACTGTTTAGTATGGTGTTTAGTTGAAGTACCAGCTGAATATAAGACAGTTACTAAGAAAGTAAGAAAAGGTTGTGCTGCTGGTTACACTGATAACGGTGAAGACTGTATCAAAGAAACGCCAGTACCTGCTGAATACAAAACTGTTACAAGCAGAAAGTTAAAGACTCCAGCAACAACAAGAGAAGAAGCTATTCCTGCTGAGTACAAGACAGTTACAAAAAGAGTGTTGAAGACTCCAGCAACAACAAGAGAAGAAGCTATTCCTGCTGAGTACAAGACAGTAACAAGACAAGTAGTGAAGACTCCAGCAACAACAAGAGAGGAAGTAATTCCTGCTCAGTACAAGACAGTTACAAGACAAGTAGTAAAGACTCCAGCAACAACAAGAGAGGAAGTAATTCCTGCTAAATATGCTACAGTTACTAGTAGAGTAATCAAGACTCCAGCAACAAC
Organism: uncultured Saprospiraceae bacterium; assembly: GCA_938010785.1. Classification (GTDB taxonomy): domain Bacteria; phylum Bacteroidota; class Bacteroidia; order Chitinophagales; family Saprospiraceae; genus JAFMDF01. The sequence goes on along the minus strand of CALLVC010000193.1, from coordinate 6,291 downwards.
AAGAGAGGAAGTAATTCCTGCTGAGTACGCTACTATCACTAAGCAAGTAGTTTCATCTCCTGCATCTACAAGAGAGGAAGCAATTCCTGCTGAGTATGCAACTGCTTCTAAGCGAGTATTAAAGGCTGCGGCAAGTACTCGTGATATCCAAGTACCAGCTGAGTACACAACTGTAACTAAGCGTAACTTAGTTAAGAAGGGTGGATTCACTGAATGGAGAGAAGTTGTATGTAACTACAAAGTGACTGCTGAATTGAATCGTCAGATTCAAAGAGCATTAAGAGACAGAGGTTACAACCCAGGTCCAATCGATAACATTATCGGAACTCAAACTAAAGCTGCTTTAGTTAAATTCCAAAAAGATAATGGTTTACCAATTGGTAACTTGAACGTAGAAACTATGAAGGCATTAGGTGTAAACTACTAATTCTTTCTAAAATATAGTTAAATAAAATCCCTGTATTGGCATTGCTGATACAGGGATTTTTTCGTTTTTGCTATTCAAATGTTAAAAAGAAAAATAAGTATTCTATTCTAGCCATTTTATTCCAACCCAAATATCCTTACTTTTGTAGCTTTTAAAGGAAATTTTTTTCTCAAACATTTTTTGAGGTGAACCGTCCACCATGAGTCTCCGATAAAATCAGAGCAAGCTGTGAACCGTCCACCGTTTTTAACCTAACACTTATTAATTATGAGTAAAGTAACCGTAGTGGGAGCTGGAAATGTGGGCGCAACAGTGGCTAACGTACTAGCACACAAAGACATCGTTAAAGAAGTAGTATTATTAGATATTAAAGGAGATATGGCTCGTGGCAAAGCTTTAGATAGCTGGCAACAAGCACCTATCGATTACTACAGTACTGCCTTGAAAGGGACAGAAGATTACGCAGATACTGCTAATTCTGATATCGTAGTAATCACGGCAGGTATTCCACGTAGACCTGGAATGAGTAGAGATGATTTGATTTCGACAAATGCAAAGATTGTAACGTCTGTGACTAAATCAATCATGGAGCATTCAAAAAATCCAATTATCATTATCGTTTCTAATCCATTAGACGTAATGACTTATGCGGCTCACAAAGCATCAGGTTTGAGTGATAAGCGTGTGTTTGGAATGGCAGGTATCTTGGATACAGCTAGATATAGAGCATTTTTAGCAACGGAATTAAATGTATCGCCAAAAGATTTACAAGCAGTATTAATGGGTGGCCACGGTGATACGATGGTACCATTACCAAGATATACAACGGTAGCAGGTATTCCTGTTACGGAGATGATTGACAAAGACAAGCTAAAAGCGATTGTCAATAGAACGAAGAAAGGAGGAGGAGAATTAGTAAAGTTAATGGGGACTTCAGCTTGGTATGCACCGGGTGCAGCAGCAGCTCAAATGGTAGAATCAATCGTGAAAGACGAAAATCGTATTTTCCCATGTTGTGCCAAATTGAACGGAGAATATGGCCTTAGCGATATGTTCTTAGGAGTACCAGTTAAATTAGGTGCTAATGGGATTGAGGCTGTATTAGAACTTAAATTAAATAAATCAGAAACTAAATTATTACACAAATCAGCTGAACACGTGACAGCAGTGATGGATGTATTCAATAAAATGAGTGTGTAAGATTTAGAGAAATTTAAATAAAACCATTAAAATGAGTTAAAGGCTGTTTGCTTTTAGCTCATTTTTTTTAGGTTAAAGTGCCATTTCGATAAGGAACTTCCCAATTATTTTGACAAACCATTCTTTAGCCAAGTAAAAGTTTTTCTTTTTTTATATCTTCACAGCCTAAATAAGGAACGGTGAAAAAATAAACTTACAATTTATGCTGCTTCTTTTGCCGCTATTTTTAACTTTGAAAACAGTCCCATACGGGCACAAGCTATTATATCAACATAACTCCTGTTTTCAAAGCCAAAACTAGCAACAAAATAAGCTACCCTAAACCCGCCTGCCTGAGTGTCGGGCAGGTTTGTAAATCTATTTCTACACCATTCCTAATGTATTTCTATGAGAAAGATGAAGCTAAACATTCCTGCCTTCTAATTAAGGAGTGAAGGTGCTTGCCGTCAATTTTCATTTTAATACAATTTAGTTTTCAATTCTTAATTAGGTCAAAGCATTTTATAGTTGCGTTATGCTTAGCGTACACCGTGAACCGTTGACCGTGAACCGTAAAAAGAATGACTATAAAATTTTGTGGAGCAGCACAAGAAGTAACAGGAAGTGCGCATTTAATAACTTTAGACAGTGGCTATAGAATCTTATTAGATTGTGGATTATACCAAGGTCGAAACAAAGAGATGGTAACGTTTAATGAGAATTGGCATTTCAAACCAGCGACGGTGGATTGTATGATATTGTCTCACGCACATATAGACCATAGTGGAAGAATTCCCAAATTAGTCAAGGATGGCTTTGTTGGTAAAATACATGCGACACACGCTACTAGAAGCCTTTGTGCAATAATGTTATTGGATAGTGCAAAGATTCAAGAGCGAGATGCAGAGTATTACAACAAAAAATTAAAAAAGAAAAAGAATAGTAAAAAGAAGCCTAGAAAACCACTTTATACGAGTGTCAATGTAAAAGAAGCCATGGACCTTTTTGTGGGATATGGATACGAAAGTTGGTTTAGAATCAGCGAAGAAGTAGAGGTATTTTTTAGAGATGCAGGCCATATTCTAGGAAGTGCGAGTGTCACGTTAAGGATTACAGATAAAAGTAGTGGAAAAGTGACAACAATAGGCTTTACGGGAGATATTGGTCGTCCAGATAGACCAATTCTTAGAGACCCATTGCCGATGCCAGAAGTAGATTATTTGATTTGTGAATCTACTTATGGAGATAAAGAACATGAGGCAAAACCGGGAGAAGAAGAGAAATTTTTAAGAATCATTAAAGAAACTTGTGTAGAAAAAAGGGGGAAATTAATCATCCCTGCTTTTAGTATCGGTCGAACACAGGAGATTGTGTACATGTTAGACCAATTAGAATCTGCCGGTGCTTTACCTAAAATTCCTGTCTATGTGGATAGCCCATTAGCAGTAAATGCCACTACGGTTTTTGGGGCTCACCCAGAATGCTACGATGACGACCTGCACGAATATATGCTCTTGGATGATAATCCTTTTGGTTTTAATGATTTGACTTATGTCAAAGACGTAGCACTTTCCAAGCAGTTAAATTATTCTCACGAACCTTGTATTATTATCAGTTCTTCTGGAATGATGAATGCAGGGCGAGTTCGTCACCATTTATTCAATAGTGTAGAAAATAAAAAGAATACCTTTTTAATCGTTGGTTATTGTTCTCCAAATACTCCAGGAGGAATGTTGAAAAATGGCATTCAATCTATCAAATTATATGGGGAACATAAGATGGTTTTAGCGGATATAGAAACGATGGATTCTTTTTCTGCCCATGCAGATAGACAGGAGATGATGGATTTTATTGACAATCAGAAGAAGGGGCTGAAAAAATTATTCTTAGTGCACGGTGAGCAACCTACTCAAGAAAAATTCAGAACATTTTTACAAGAGAATGGCTATAAAAAAGTATATATCCCGAAGTTAGGGCAAGCGTTTGATTTGAAATAAAATTTAGGCTTGCTTTTCTTAGTAAAGGCAAGCCTAAATTTAAGATTTTTCCCCTTCCACCTCCTCCCAAGCAATAGGACTAACATCATCATGGTTTAAAACCCGTTTATCAATTCTATCAATTCGCATAATCAACCCACAAGCAGGGTCAGGGCAAATAATTCTAGCATCTGTTTCCATCCAATCCGCAGGATGGCAAATACGTTGTTTGGCAGGCAATAAAGGAATGGAAGATTGCAAAGCATACAAACAAAAATCGGATTTATCAGGCATTGATAATTTCCCTCCTTTTAGATAAAAACAATCACCGACCGTCATTTCACAGGTGCAATGTCCATCTATTTTTTCAACGACTACTTTCAAATCATATAATTCAAATTGGTCTGCTCTTAATTGTTTTTTATCACTCATAATTTACTTGTTGATATTTTTTGATTTTCCATAACCGAATAGGATAGTTAACAGTGCCATTAATAATAATCCCCAAGCTACAAAATTATACATACCTGCCTCTAAAGGACTCACCATCGGCACATTAAATTCAGCTCCCGAATTAGTCGTATTAGCCATCAAGATAACAGGAATAAAATAGGGTAGTAAAAATGGAAACACACAAACAACCAAGCTTAAGATATTGGCTCGTCGCTGCGGAGTAATTTTCATTTTATCACCCGTTTTATTGGCAAATTCGGAGACCATCAAAATGGCAACGATACTGTGAGTTGTTAACATAACAGCTGCCCAAACGGTCGCTGCAATCCAACCTTCTGCATGCTTTTGTGTATGACTATGTTTTTCTGCAAAATTGACCAACTTTTCAACCAATCCACTTGCCTTTAAAGTAGCGACTAACGCCATTAATAAAATCGTAAAAAAACTGATGCCAACCGCTCGATTAATTCCATCAATCACAAAACTCTTAGCGACAAAATTATCCAAATCTAGCGATAGCACTTTATCCAATGGTAAAAGCCCTAAAATTAACCCTAAAGCTACACCAAACATCAATCCTAGCAGTAGACCATGCAGTAAATGTTTTCCTTTTAAAAATAAGAAGATAATTAAAGCAGGGACTAATAACATTGGTAATCCTTTCGGGTCACCGACCAATTCTTTTCCCGTCGAAGGGAGCATACCTGTTGAGAAATGAGCACTTAAAAAATAGCCAACTAAAGCTAATAAAAAAGCAGGAATAATGTATTTAAAACGACTACGGACGGTTGGTCCAATTTCCGCTTTTTGACTTAAAGTACTCGCAATAGTCGTATCAGAAATAGGCGCAATAAAATCGCCAAAAGTAGCCCCGCCAATAATCGCACCTGCCAAGGTTGGCAAATGTGCCCCTAACAAACCACCCGAAGGATATAAAATAGGACTACAGATAAGAATCGTCGCAAAACTAGAACCCGTAGACAAAGAAACAATACAACAGATAATAAAAGTACTAATCACAAAACCAGTCCCACCCAAATTTAATTGACTAGACAACCAAGTCAAGGCTTCCACAAAACCTGTGATGGTCATCAAAATACCAATAGTAGAGGCCATTATCCAAGCGGTAATCATAATCATCACAATAGGCTCAGACATACCTTTGATAACCGTTTCACTAAAGGCATTTTTATCCTTTGCGAGCAATAGACTCAATCCCAAAGCAGCTATTAAAATCGGCCAGAATCCTTTTTCATCAGGGGCACCAGAAAGAGCAATAAAAATAACTCCTGATACGAACACGATAAAAGGTAAGATGGCACCCAATAGCCCACCATAAAAAGTAAGCGGCGTTTCGTTTTTCGTTTTGTTTAAATCCACATTTTTCGTTTTGTTAGTTTTATTTCAGTTGCTAAGATTTGTCAAATTTTGGAAATATACATCATGCACAAAAATGTACCAATTAAGAAGAGAATGCCGTAGGTACGAAACATGGGTAGTTACGCATCATTCAAATTATATTTCATAATCCGACCATGTTTGCCCGTTTTATCTCTTTCTAATTCATAAAAAGGGCCATTGGGACCTGCTGAATTATCGACCAAAGTTTGAATCATTTCCAAGTCATTGGCATCCAAATTAAAAGCGCTGATTTGCTGATATTTATGTAGATGATTCAAGTTTCTAGCCCCAATAATTGCGCCTGCGACGTGGTCTTTTTGTAAAATATAGTTCGTGGCAACTTCCGCAATGCCAACCCCATATTTATTCCCAATTTTCCGAAGTGTTTGCAATACATTTTGAAAGGCTTGGTAGCCACCAAATTCATCAATTATCAGTCGATATTTTGTCAACGACCGATTTTCCAAAGGCTGTGTAGGGTCAGGAGTATTTAAATAACGGTCGCTTAAAAAACCACCTGCAACCACTCCGTAGCAAAGATATTTAATATCATTCGCTTCCATCAGCGCATTGGAGCAAACTTCTACTCGTTGGTCCAAAACCGAATATTGCACTTGGTTGGTCAAAACAGAAACGCCTGCATCTAATATTTCTTTCAAATGAGGACCATCAAAATTTGTTACCCCAATATGTCTAATTTTTCCAGCCTGTTGAAGTTCTTTTAGGTGAACCGCTGTTTCGACATAGCGAGGGAATTGATAATCCCACCAAGCGAATTGCACCACATCCAATCGTTCTACGCCCAATCTTTGCAGCGAACGGTCAATCACGTTAACGGTATCCGCTTTACTCAAA
>CALLVC010000192.1 GCA_938010785.1 uncultured Saprospiraceae bacterium | reverse complement strand
TATCGCAAGTATCATGGATGTTTGTGATGATTTGTACCATCAAAATCAAATAGATTTTTTAGGAAAAAATGCTAAAAAGATGGTGTCGGTCGCGTTTGATTGGAAAAAAATAGCACAAGATTTATATCAGACTTATGCGGCATAAAATTATACATTGATGCAAACAGACATTCCATATAAAAGTAAATGGCTAGCAATTGGATTACTGATACTACTTGGTCTGCGGATTGCTAGCTATTTTACTTTATTTCCCAATTCTGTGGCAATGACCCAACTGGTTAAAACGGTTTTGAGGGTCATTTTAACAGGAGTTGCTTTTTTATGGTTACATAAATTAAAACTACAATTTCCAAAGTACAAGGTTGAATATCATAACATTACACCACTTTTACTCTACTGTGCTTATCTACTCTTAGGCATCATTTCCATATTCTGGACCTCTTCCATCCAATATACCATTCTTCAATTATCGATGATTATTGAAGCCTTGGTCTTTGCATGGTTTTTCATTCAATTAGTTGCATTTTACAATAAAGTAAGTGACAATGATGCACGATTTAGCTGGCTTTTTGGGGTGGCGACCATGTGGATTTGTATTGCATTTATGTTGGGCCTTTTTTTTGACCCAGATACTTATTACCGTCAAACACACGGAGGAGAAGTATCTCGATTAGGTGGATATATTATTAACCCAAATGAATTAGGGATGTTAGCTGTTTTAGGTGCAGTAATGGCCTATTCAGAATTGCGAACTGCACCTTTTAAAATGATGCAAATGTGGGTGTTAGTGGCATCTGTTGCGGTGTTATTATTAACGCAATCTCGTTCTTCGCTCGGTTCTTTTTTAATCGTATCGGGTATCTATGTATTGATGTCAGGGAATCGAAAGTTAATTTTTGGGTCTATTGTCTCGGCAGTATTCGCATTACCCATTTTGGTCCGAACCATTATTTTAAAACAAGGGGATGTAGAAGAAGTGATGAGTATGACGGGACGTTTACCATTCTGGCAAGATTTAATCACCTATGGATTTACGAAAGAACCACTTTTAGGCTATGGCTTTATGCGGATTAGCTATAGTGATAAATTTGATAGTATTCACTCTTATGCTGCTGGTATGACCCATAATACTTTTATTCAAGTCCTTTTGAATCTAGGCTTAGTCGGAGGCTTTATCTGCATGTTTCAAATGATTGCCACGGGTTTTGTAATTGGAAATTCAAAAAATAGCTACCATAAATTTTTGGCTTGGATGATGCTTGTGCCATTGATAATTAATTCAACTACGGAGTTCGGTATTTTTGGAGAATCCAATTATGGTATCCAATTTTATCAGTTCGTGATTTTGTTTTTTGTTATGCAAGTAGTGAATACCAATGAAAAAAAATTAGCCTAATGAAAAATACCATACAAGCTAACGATATTCCTTTATTGGCTAAGATATTTAATCCTGCAACGGATTTGGTGTTTGTCTTGACGAATGTGGAGTCGGTTGAATTTTATAAAAAAATACGGGATAAATTAGATGGTGAAATCCAGTTCTTTATCAAGGAAACCGATTTAAAAAAGGCGTTAGATAAAAAACAAGATAGGGAAGTAGTTTTGATTAATTTAAAAAATGAGTTATCCCTAAATTGGTCCGAGATTATTGCTGCTAGATTAATAATTATTGACTTTAGTAGGACTATAAAACCAACGACTGATACAATTTATGAATTTGATTTTATCAATAATCGAGATAAGACCATTCGTTGGATTTATGAAGCAAAGCAGCAAAAACCTATTTTTTTAAACCTTTACAATGCATCGGGTTGGAAAGGGCAATTATTTAAAACTATTTTTAAAATAGGTTTTGGATTAAAATTAAAAAAATGGCTTAAATCTGGACGTTTTAGGGTGATTGCGAATCAACTATTTCTTGAGGAAATAAACCAAGGCTTAACCAATGGGCGATACGCCATTTTTACAGGAACCGTTGGTGTCAATCGCAAAGCCGTAATCAGTTATGAAGAAGGAGGAAAAGCGACACAGTTTCTAAAAATGCCGCTAACCAAAAAGGTGCAAAAACTGGTAGATAGAGAAGCTTTCTATTTAACCACCTTACAAAAATATAAGTTTGATAAATTAAGTATTCCTATAGCTGAAAAGATAGGGGATTCGGTGATGGTATCGAATGTAAAACCTAATAAATGTTTGATTAACAATAGTTTAGGAGAAATTCATTTATTGGCTTTAAAAGAACTTTACGACCAAACGACTACCACAGAAATTTTAAACACTACTTCGATATGGAAAACCATCCAAGATGATTTAGCCAATATTGCCAAAGCAGGAATAATAAATGATTTATCAAAAGAAAAAGCTCAAAATGTTCATCATCTATTAAGTCTATTAGCAGACCAATTCGATGGAATTGATGCTTTACCAATGGCAATTTCTCATGGGGACTTAACCCCTTGGAATAGCTATTTGAGCGACCAAAAACTACAGGTGTATGATTGGGAATTAGCCGGGCGATTACCATTGTTGTACGATGCTTTTCACTTTATTTTTCAGACTAGTATTTTAGTAGATAGATTGCCTTTTGCAGCTATTCAATTGAAGTTGGTCAATCTGGAAAAAGACCCAATTGTACAAGCTATTGTAGTTGATTTTGATGTTGATTTTCAACAAGTCTATCATTTCTATTTATTGCGAAATACGAGTTATTATTTGAGCCGTTACATGCAGCAAGAGGATTTGCACATGCAAGCACATTGGTTAGTGGAGATGTGGGAAATGGCTTTAACGGATGCTTGTGATAAGATTAAAACTGTTGCTTGAATGTGGCTTTTTGTTTTATGATTATGCCTTTCTGAACTACCGTAGGCAGACAAATGGGTAGCTTCGGCACGTTTAAACCGATATTTCTAGTCCAGACCATAGCCGTCAAACTAAGGGATTATTGACCGAAAAGCAGGAGATACTTTCAAAGTATCTCCTGCTAGGGGACCAGATAGTCGTACCGAGCCCGCCTGAATGCTTGCGGGCAGGTCTGGAGACTCAATACATCGAGTACTATAATGTATGGCATCCGACCTAGAATAAATCTAGTATAGAAACCGTTTTATCCGTGTATTTTTCAAAGAAAAATCAGTGTCGAATCCTATCTAATAGAGTAGGTTATTCTTACCACTTTCTATAAATAAATAAGATTTTAAACGTCCTCTTTTAAAACATCTGCTAAGCCCATTTCCTCTCCTAAATCTTTTTTTCAATAAAATCCTTATAATTCAATACTTTTACACGACTATTCCGTTCAATCAATAAAAACTAACCAGTAAAATTATGCAAGAATTATATACAGAAGAACATAAAATGTTTAGAGAATCCGTCAGGACATTCTTAAAACAAGAAGCATTACCACACTATGAAAATTGGGAAAAAGAAGGAATAGTAGACCGAGCACTTTGGAAAAAAGCAGGGGAGCTAGGTATTTTAGGCGTTGATATTGCAGAAGAATATGGAGGCTTAGGATTGAAAGATTTTAGATATAGCGCAATTATTACAGAGGAATTAGCATTTGCCAATGTCGCTTCTATCGGTTTCTCTACCCAAAATGATATTGTGATTCCCTATTTAAATACCTACTGTACAGAGGAGCAGAAAGCTAGAATTTTACCTAAAATGGCAACGGGTGAATTGATTGGCGCATTAGGCATGACGGACCCTGCGGCGGGAAGTGATTTAAAAGGTATTCAAACTTTCGCAGAAGAAAAAGATGGATATTATTTACTAAATGGAGCGAAGACTTTCATAAGTAATGGCATTCACGCAGATGTGGTGGTCACTTTTGTTAAGACGAATAGAGACCCTGGTAGTAAAAGTTATTCCTTATTTATGTTAGAGAGAGGGATGGAAGGATTTACAAGAGGGAAAAACCTAGATAAAATTGGCTTAAAAGCACAAGATACTGCGGAGTTGTTTTTTGATAATGTAAAAGTGCCTTTTGAAAATGTTTTGGGAGAAGCAAACAGAGGATTTTATTATTTGATGCATAACTTACCACAAGAAAGGTTGGGTATTGCTATTGGTAGTATTGCGAATGCAGAAGCCATCTTAGATGAAACGATACAATATTGTAAAGACCGTAAGGCATTTGGTAAACAAATAGGTTCCTTCCAGAATTCTCGCTTTAAATTGGCAGAAATGAAAACAGAATGTACCATTGCTCGTAACTTTGTAGATACTTGTATTTATGAGTTAACTCAAAACAAATTGACTGCTGAAAAAGCAGCAATGGCCAAATATTGGGTAACAGAATTACAATTCAAAATTTTGGACCAATGTCTCCAATTACACGGTGGTTATGGATACATTAACGAATATAATGTAGCACAAGCTTGGAGAGATGCTAGAGTAGGCAGAATTTATGGAGGAACGAATGAAATCATGAAAGAGATTATTGGTAGAAGTATGGGATTCTAAAATGTCCGATAAATAGACGAGTATCACAAAACCCATTCGTTTTTAAGTCGTATAGGTTTTGTGATACTCGTTTTCAAACGCTATAAATCTTAAAACATTAAATATTTAGCTAATTAATTGACATATTTAAAGTTTTTAAATTTTAATATGTGTTTTTTTTGTAATTTGAGTGTAGCATTGATTTTTATTGAAGAAAAATTAATCAAAAGTTAGCTCAGCACATGCAATAATTAAATGAAGATTTAATTAGCTAAACCATGAACCGTACACCTGTTTTAAAGTACCCTTTAGTACTCTTGCTATGTCTATCTATTACATGGCTAAAAGCAAATTCTGCCAGTTTAACTCCTATCTTATTATCGAATGCTATAATTGACACAACTATTTGCGAAGGCGACTGTGTCGTTTTTGACAACACTACCTTCTGTGAGGAAGGTACGTTTCAACTAGGAAATAACCGCACGTTAAGATTGAATTTAGCCCCGCTTGTTCAACAAGCAAATGTTACAATTTGTGAAGGAGAGACTTTTGCGGGACAAGATTGGTCCACTTCAGGTAGATATAATTACCAAACAACCATGGGCGCTTGTGAGATTACTGTTTGGGTCGATTTAAGGGTAGAACAGCCTAAAGAAACCTTCATCAACCAAGAGGTCAAATATGGAGAATGTTATGATTTTGGCCCCAATACACTCTGCCAAACTGGAACGTATGAACTAAGATATACCACCGTTCACGGATGTGATAGTACCGTTTATATCAATTTAATCGTTGAAGAAATTCTGGTGGATACCTTACCATCCGTTAGTGTCTGTGCGGGAGATTCTTATTCACCTGTTGGTATGGATACGGTATTGACCTATACAGGACTATATCAATTTTATGGAACGACCGCTGAGGGCCGACCGACCTTAAGCATTTTAGATTTCAGGGTACAAGGAGATATAATAACTTACCGAGAAGAGACGATTTGTGACGGAAATGCTTCTATATTTGATGGACAAAGTTATAACCAAACAGGCATTTATGAATTTCAATACACTGCGTCGAACGGTTGTGATAGTCTAGTGATATTGGATTTAACAATTGCATCAGTGACGACAACGGTTCTAAATGAAACTATTGCGGCTGACCAATTTATAGTCATTGGAAATAATGTGGTTAATCTGCAAGGAAGTTATGAATTTGTTTTCCAGACTGATTTGGGTTGTGATAGTATTGTACAGTTGGAACTAGCCATTGAAGGAACGCCTACTCCTTACGCCTTTGATAATTCAGAAATAGCTGACGAAATTTGTAACGGTACTTTAACTAGAAACCTATGTTTGAAAGACCTTCCTTTTACACTTGGCCAAAATACCTTTTATCAAGGTGGAACTTTTGATTTGATTTATGTGCCGCCTGATGGATGTGTTACAGATATTCGGTTAGATTTAGCAGTAGAATTAAACACCGAATTATTGACCGAACAGATTTGTGAAGGAGATAGTTATAGGATGAATAATGCTGAATACACGGAAACAGGTATTTATCGAGACACTTTGATTGCTGTTACCAGTAACAACTGTGATAGCATTATTATTTTGGATTTAACGGTTATGCCTATTAAAGAAACGACCAATTCAATGACAATTTGCTGGGGAGACCCATTCGTCGTTGATGGACAGTTTATTACCGAATCTGGCCAATATACGCAGATGTATCAAACTAAATTTGGTTGTGATAGCTTAGTGATTACTAACTTAATCGTCGAAGGTGGAACCAATCCTGATATGGTACAAATGACTTTATGTGCAGGAGATAGTTATACCGATGATATTGGTAATCATGTCTTTGTAAGTGGGATTTACAATTTTAGATTTATCAACGAAGCAGGATGCGATAGTGTCCTTACTTTAGATTTGTTGATTCCAGATACTATCCGTCAAGATGTTGATACTTTCTTCTGTATTGGGGAAGCATTTGAATTTGAAAACTTTTCGGTGACCCGTGGAGGAATTTATCGAGAACGATTCATGAGTGCAGCGGGATGTGATAGTTTGGTAAAATATACTTTGACCGCTTTGGATTGTGAAATTAGTTCTGTTCAAGATGCAGATACCATTATTTGCGGTGGTAATACGGGAGAATTCTCCTTTATGCTTATCAAAGGACAGGCTCCTTTTGCTTATCAATGGACTTCTAAAGATAGTGTATGGGGTGGGGAAGGAGTCAATTTGAATTTACGAGAAGAAGTAGTAGTCGAAGGTTTGCCTAGTGGCGAATATAGCATCCTCGTCACGGACCGAAATGGGCAAGAAGCTATTTTGGAAGTGGTCATTTTCCGCCCAGAAATAATCACGGCAGAATGGATTTTACCTCCCTTGCAAGGCAATACTCACTTAGCATGCTCAGATGATACGGGTACTTTTTTAGAAATTATGCCAGCAGGAGGTCTTCCACCATATCGTTATGAATGGAGTAATGGCACATTAAACACGAGTAGGATTGAAGGATTATCCGCAGGTATCCATACGGTCACTATTACAGATGATTTTAATTGTCCCTTCATTATTAGCGAAGAAATTACTGCACCGCCGCCGCTTGTACTCAATGCCTTAGGCGACAATGCTACTTGTGAGGACCAAGCATCTGGGCAAATTAATATTATCGAGACAACAGGAGGGACAGCACCTTATAATTACGAATTAGTAGGCCTCTCCAATTTCTCCAATCAAAGTAGTTTTCAAGGACTTGCAGCAGGAGAATATCTTATCAATGCAACGGATGCCAATGGTTGCCAAACGGATACAACTATACAAATAACCGCACCGGAAATTCTTTCGCTAGACTTTGATAGGGACATTCGAATAAAGTTAGGCGAAATTTATGACTTAGAAGTTTTTAGTTCAGGAACACCTCAAACTATTACTTGGGAAGCGGCAGAAGGACTATCTTGCGATGATTGTCTAGAAGTAGAGTTGAATCCTTTAAATAATAGTGAGTATACCCTAACGGTAACTTCACAAGATGATTGTGTCACGATTGTTGACCTAAATGTAATGGTGATTAAAGATAGGTATATTTTTATTCCAAACGTTTTTAGCCCCAATCTAGATGGACTGAATGACGAGTTCACCATTTTTGGCAATCAAGCGGTTTCCAAGGTCGATTTCTTCCAAGTCTTCTCAAGATGGGGCGAACTACTGTATGAAGCCCATGATACAGCACTTAATGATGAATTACTAGGATGGGATGGCTATCACCGAGGAAGGAAAATGAATCCAGGGGTCTATGTTTGGCAAGCAAAGATTTCTTTTATTGATGGAGAAAGTTTGATGTATAGCGGTGATGTCACGTTGATGGAGTGAGGAAATTTTTAGCTTGCGTAATTAGTATGCCGATAATAATAATTAAGCCACTCAAATAATGATACCCATAAATTTGTTCCCCAAAAAATATGCCGGCTACCCCAGCTGAAACAGGAACAAAATTCATGAAAATACTAGACCGACTTGCCCCAATTACGGCAAGCCCTTTATTCCAGGCCAGATAAGCTAATCCTGTTCCAAAACAGCCAATTCCAATGGCAGATAGCCAATAATAGGTGTCGTGGCTAATCTTTATCGCAGGTGTAGCAAAGGGAATGATACAAGCAAAACCCAATAAACAAATGGTATTGGTGAAAATTGTGAAGTGCCTATTAGAAAAAACACCCGCATATTTTTTAACCCAAACATTGTGTAGTGCAAACACTAAATTGGCAATAAAAATTAAAATATCTCCTTTTGAAAAAGCCAATTGCAAAAGGTTGTCTAAATTGCCTTTGGACAATAAAATAGCGACTCCTACAAAAGAAATAGTCATCCCAATTACTTCATTTTTTGTAATGGCCGTTTTTAGCATAAAATAGGAAAACATCAAAGTCATCGCAGGATTTAACCCAACGATTAAGGATGCATTAATAGGAGAAGTGTAAAGCATGCCTAGAAAAAAGCAAAGATTGAAACCAAATAAGCCAATAACGCCCACCAATAATAACCCCTTCCACTCCAATAAGAATAAATTGGGTTTCGGTAAAGTTTTGATACTTATCACCAATAAGGTCAATACCCCAAATGCATATCGCCAAAACCCAGCTTCTACAAAACTAGACTCGCTTAGCATTTGCTTAGCAAAATGAAAGTTTAAGCCCCAACAGATAACGGTAAAAAGTAAGAATGCGATTGACTTCATGTGTGATTAGTGATATTTATATTTTCCAAGTCCCTTACCCAAACGATTTAATATTTTATTTCTTTATCCTACTAAAAATGAATATTATCGCCCTACGCTGCTTCGCAGCTCGGGCGAGAGAGGGAGCTTGAGGGTGAAGCGGCGAAAACTACAAAATAATTTTAGTAGGGTAGCGTAATATTTTCTTTAGTTCCATAATATATTCTACCGTAAAGCTTATACTTTTGACAAAATTTTCGCAATAAAAACAAAATAATGATAAAAGAGAAATTTGATTTAACGGGTAAGGTCGCTATCATCACAGGCGCATCTAAAGGTATTGGCGAAGCAATGGCAAGAGGCATGGCAGAATTTGGGGCAACAGTGGTCGTTAGCAGCCGAAAACAAGCAGCCGTAGATGCCGTAGCCGCTCAATTTCAAACCGAAGGATTAACCGCCCTCGGCATCGAATGTCACGTCGGCAATGCCGAACATCGAACAGCATTGATAGAAAAAGTAATGGCAAAATACGGTCGTATTGATATTTTAATCAATAATGCAGGCACCAATCCTTATTTTGGACCACTTAACAAAATGCCAGATAATTTATACCAAAAAACGATGGATATTAATATCAATTCTGCCATCGCCTTAAGCAATTTGGTGCATCCAATTATGAAAGCACAAGGCGGAGGAAGCATTATCCATGTGAGTTCCATAGAAGGCCTACATCCATCCAAATTAATGACCGCTTATAATATCAGTAAAACGGCATTGTTGATGCTCGGTAAAAACCAAGCAATAGAGTGGGGGAAAGACAATATTCGAGTCAATATGATATGCCCAGGCTATGTGCGAACAAAACTCAGTGAAGCCTTATTAGCAGACGAAAAAGCACACAAAAGCTTGCAGGAAAATGCAGCATTAGGCAGATATGCTACACCTGATGAAATGGCAGGATTGGCGGTATTTTTAGCGTCCGATGCAAGTTCTTATATGACAGGGTCAACGATTGTGAATGATGGTGGGTTATTGCATGCGCCTTTGTTTTAATTTTTTTTTTAGAAATAGTTAAGTTTGGCGTTTAACCCGATGTTTTAAGTTTGAAAAGCTGCCGATGTTGGAAGTTTTCAACTTCCAACCAATATCTTTAACGATTTCATCGTTTCTAGTTACTCCTAATAACAAAAATTGCGCTAGGTTACACGATACAAGAACTAAGTTAGCACCTAATAAAATCATGAAAGATAGTCGTGCCAAGATACAATCTTGACACATCGACCCAGCTGGTACAACAGTTACAAAAAAACGAAAAGTTGCTGGTTAAACACATTATCTGTTAAATAGCTGTGGTGCCAGCGGCAAAAAAAAAGCGGTAAGGAATGCTAAATTCTTTACCACTTTTTGAATATTCTAACAGTTGCCAGAAGCAACCTGAATAAAGGTGTCGCCCGTACGGGCTAACCAGTAACACCTTATGTTATTTGTTAGCTGTTGTGCCAACGGTGCATTTTCAATATATCGAATTCATCGTTCATAGTTCATCATTCATCGTTCAACCACCACTAACTAATCCCCCATGCTTTCAACACCTCCTCCGTATCTTCCCCTGCCGCACGAGACCCATATTGCACCTCACTCTCCGTTCGACTAAAACGTGGTGCAGGAGCAGGTTGCATCATCCCGTCCACCTCAATATAGGTTTGTCGAGCCACATTATGCGGATGCTTTTGCGCTTCTAAGAAATCTAAAACGGGAGCAAAACAAACATCTGTTCCTTCCATAATTTCGCACCATTCATCTCTAGTTTTTGCCTTAAAAATAGTAGCCAATTTTTCTTTCATACTAGGCCATTCCTTTTGATTCATTTGGAAACCGAACGTTTCTTTGTCCAAGTCTGCTTTTTCCATTAATAAAGCATAAAACTGAGGTTCAATCGAACCGATAGATACATATTTTCCATCTTTAGTTTCATAAGTATCATAAAAATGAGCCGCAGAATCTAATAAATTGGAAGCCCTATTGGGAGACCACATACCCATCGCATGCAGGGAATTAAACATAGCCATCAAGACAGCAGAACCATCGGTCATGGCAGCATCCACAACCTGCCCTTTGCCAGAAGTTTTAGCTTCAATCACTGCAGCTAAAATACCCATCACTAAAAACATTCCACCTCCACCATAATCTCCGACTAAATTTAATGGAGGTACAGGATTTTCATTTTTTCGCCCCATTGCGTACAAAGCACCAGTCAAAGCAATATAGTTGATGTCATGTCCAGCAGCTTTGGCCAATGGACCCGTTTGCCCCCAACCAGTCATTCTACCATAAACCAATTTAGGGTTTCTAGCCAAACAAACATCTGGACCTATTCCTAAACGTTCCATCACACCAGGGCGAAAACCTTCAAATAGAACATCCGCCTTATCTACCAGTTGCAATAAAGCGTTGATACCTTCTTCACTTTTCAGATTCAAAGCGATAGATTTTTTTCCTCTACGACTACAATCTGGTAATCGCCTTTTTTTAGGGTTAATTCGACGTTCTACGGAAATTACTTCTGCCCCCATGTCTGCAAGTAACATTCCTGCAAATGGCCCCGGTCCTATACCTGCCATTTCTATAACTTTTATTCCTTTTAAAGGTCCCATTTTTTATTAATTATTATGATTGACAATTTTTTCTGACTAACTTTTAAGTAAATGATTAATATACTTTTAAAAGTACCGACGAATTCATTCGTTGCTTATTTTTTACTACATTTAAAAGACATCGACGAATGAATTCGTCGGTACAATTAGCGCTAACACTATTGAAAGATAAACGAATTACAATCTTACAATTATTTATTTGGATTTTTATAATGGATTAAAAAAACTAGTTTAAATAAGTCGAGAGTTGATATAGATTTATTACATTAGCAAATTGAATCTCGGTAATATACTGGTGCAATTAGGAGTAGAAAATGTGGCGCAGCTTTCGGAAATAGAGAAAATTTGATACGAACCAAATGAATATTTATTTCGGACGAGAGTAAAAAACTGGTAGAAAAGCCTTCAGGCTTTCCCGTTACCAACCTTTAGGTTGGATTTGTATAGATGAATAGGCCTAAAGGCCTTTGACAGGAAAGCCTAAAGGCTTTTCTACCAATTGAATTAACTAGTAAATTGATATGAATAGAAAGGACTTTATAAAAAACAGTTTATACCTCGGAGCAGGTTTATCCTTTATTGGTTGTCTGAATGATAAAACGGAAACGGGCGAACAAGAAAGCAACTGGAAGGATGGAGATGTTGCCCATATTCTACCGACTGTAAACCATAATCGAATGTTGGTGTCTACCTCTTTTAAAAGGGTGGTACAAGCACCAATTTTGAAAATAGGGAATCAGTCGGTCAAAGGTCAAATGCGGGATAGTCAAGGCTATTTTTGGATGTTCGATGGACAAAATTTAGCAGCAGCTACCAATTATAAATTACAATTGTTTGACAAAGAAACTCCTTTATGTGATGCTTGGGAGTTGAAAACTTTTCCTGCACCGACTGCGGATGTTAGCCAACTAAAGCTGATGGTATTTACGTGTGCAGGCGGGCATCCTTTAGCTCAAAATTTACTGCCTATTCCTGAGGAGGAGAAAGAACAACCGAAGCATTTTGCCGAAAAAAGAGTCCGTTTATTAAACAAAGGATTGAGCTATCGACCCGATGCGATGGTCGTCATTGGAGATACAGTGTATTGGGATTTAAGTGGAAATGGAAAAGGACGTATCGGTACCAGTACCAATCCTATGGCAATAGAAATTGCTGGGAAATTTGACGAAACGCAATCCGTTTTAGGCACTCAAAATGAAGAAGTTTTAAAAAAGGCAGTAAGTCCACAAATCATAGATTTATATGGTGCCGCTTGCCGCTCAACGCCAGTTTTTTTCTTTAATGATGACCATGATTATTGGGAAAATGATGAAGCCAATGATGCCTTAATTACCTTCCCACCCAAACCCTTTCAATTAGAATTGGGTCGAACGGTACAACGCATGTATTTTCCTGAATTTTTACCCGATGAAAACCGACCTTTAGATTTGCCTGGGTCAGGTGCGGCCGACAGGGTAGTAGGAGCATCTGAAACTTATGGCACTTTGCGCTATGGCAAATTAGCAGAATTATTGATGTACGATTGCCGCCGTTTTGTAACTTTAAAAGGAGAAAAGGCCCAGTTTTTACCAGCAGCAACAGAAAATTGGTTGCATAGCAGAACGGCCTCCCAAGCAGTCAAACATACTTTTCATGTACCATCAACACCATTTGGTTGGTCAGCTGGAAAATGGTTGGAATGGTATCCCGATTTATTGGGTAAGGATGGCAAATTACATGCAGATTTGAATAAACCTTATTGGCAAAAAGGTTGGCAATTACAGCATGACCGAATTTTGCAAAATATGTACGAGGCAAAGCATAAAAAGCCAATCATGTTGAGTGGAGATTTGCATGCCTTTGGAGCGGGGCAAGTCCATAGAAATGGAGCAATAGATATGAGTGATAATCCAATTAATTGCTATTTGACGGGACCTCTCGGATGTACTGTATTTCCATCTACTTTTAGAAAAATTAAAGCAGCTATTCCCGCAGCAATCAGTATAGAAGAACCTTTTGAGAATGTAGAAGAAAATGGATTTTCTATTGTAGAAATTGATAGCAGAGGAGTGAACGTAAAAATGTACAATTACCTATGGAGTAGGGATGATTTGGAATCAATTCCTACAATGGAAGCTTTCAAGAACTTAAAAGTATAAATTATGAGAATATTATCCTTTTTATTATTGGCGATATTAGTAAGTTGTTCTAATGCTGCTATACAATCAGAATTGGAAACGACTAAATTGGCTTTACAAAAAGCGGAATCCGCTTTAAAAACTGCCAACCAACAGCTTTCGGATTTACACAAAACGGAAACAGGTCAGTTAGTACATATTGTTTTTTTTAAAGTTAAAGCGGAGGCTAAAGCTGAGGTAATCGCCGAAATTAAAAAACTAAAAAGTATTCCAGTAATACAAGATTTAGAAGTAGGTACTTTTGAAAATCTAGCTGACCCGAGAGCTTTATCTGATTATAATCTAGTAATGGAAATGTCTTTTGCGGATAAAGCAGCTTATGAGCTTTATCAGAAACATCCGCACCATTTGGCACTCAAAGATAACACTAAGTCAATGATGGCAGGACCTCCAGCTACCTATGATTATGTAGAAAAATAAACTATGTCGCACAAAACAAAAGGAAATAAGAATCTGCTAAAAACGATTGGCCCAGGCCTATTATTTGCAAGTACAGCAATCGGGACGTCTCACCTTGTATTGTCAACAAGAGCAGGAGCACACCACGGAATGATATTTTTCTTAGTTATCCTGCTGACCTTAATTTTAAAATATCCGATTTATGAATTTGGACCAAGGTATGCAGTTGCTACTGGTAAAAGTCTGATAAAAGGGTATAAGGCGCAGGGAAAATGGGCGGTGTATTTATTCCTTGGAGTTATTTTTATGAATATGTTTGCTGTCACAGGTGCTATTGGTGCAGTGACCGCTGGTTTATTGGGTACACTAATTGGCGTTAAAATCTCTATACCGATTTTAGCTGGAATAGTGATAGCTTTCACGGTCGGATTACTCCTAATAGGTGGCTATTCGGTCTTAGATAACTTTATTAAAATATTGTCAGTTATCTTATTTGTGACTGTTTCTATTGCCTTTTTTGCAGTACTGTTTAAAGGGCCGATAGAACCCGTAGCTAATTTTGAAACACCAAAATTATTAGAAGGAGCGGGCTTAGCTTTGATGGTTAGTCTAATCGGTTGGATGCCCGCAGGAATGGAAGCTTCGACGATGAACAGTATTTGGGTCTTGGAGAAAATGAGAACTACTAATTATAAGCCGACCTTAAAAGAGAGTCTTTTTGATTTCAATTTAGGATTTCTTTTTACGACAATCTTAGCATTGATGTTTTTGACCATAGGCGCTTTCACTAGTTATGGAAGTGGTAATATGATGTCCGAAAAAGCGGTCGCCTTTTCTAATGAATTAATTGGGATTTTTACCACCAATCTTGGAAGTTGGTCCTATTGGGTAATAGCTATTGCTGCTTTCGGTACGATTTACGGCACCTTAATCACCGTTTTGGATGCTTTTACAAGAAGTTTTGTCAGGGGTCTGTTAGCCTTAAAGGAAGAGGAAATGAGGGAGGAGCAACAAGAATTGACCATCAAAAGGAATTATAATATCCTATTGCCAATAATTGGTTTAGGAGGTTTTTTATTATTCTTTTTTTCTGCTCAAAGTATGGGGCAAATTCTAAAATATGCTACTATTTTGGGTTTTTTGACCGCACCGATTATTGCTTTTTTAAATATTCGAGCGATGACTAGTGATAGGATTCCTGTTGAATTTAGACCGTCTGGAGGCTTAGTTGGCTTAGCTTATATCGGATTGTTGGCGAGTGTGTTGTTTGCTTTTTATTATTTGTCAAGTTTGGTTTGAATAGTATCTTGAGCTATGAAATCTTTAAAACTAGAATAGAGAGTAGAGAGTAGAGATAATAATCGAATAAAAGCAAAATATATAGCTTTTAAAGCCGATACTGTTCCTATAAATTTATAGGCAAGTCTCTTTTCTCTGCTCTCTACTCTCTTTCCTCAAAACTACTGCCGAGCAATCGTATGTCCTACAAACTCTGCATCATCATCAATAATCAAATCATCTTGCCGACGAATGGCCATACCACAAGGTTCATTAGTATAAAAAATACTAGGCTGATAGCGATGTTCTTTTCTATCCTCATTGAAGTCAGCTAATTCTTGATAGACCATATCAAAATCTTCGTAGTCACCTTCTGTTTGATATTCTGGTTCATTACCTCCATCATAGTAGGCAATGTTTTCGCCCATCCTACCAAAAATAGGTTTTTTGACGTATTTTTTATCAGGAAAATCACTAGCGTCAAAAGAAGTTTTTAATAAATGCGGATTGTTAGGTTCGTGGTCGTACATGAATTTGCAAATTGCTTTGGATTGAAGCAACATGGTAAACGCAGGATTCAAAACAATCGCTAATTCATTCACGACGATATCCGACAAAATATCCATCAATTCAGGTTCTTCATAAGCAATGAATTCCCAAGGAATAAATTTGTAGAAAAAATCGTAGCGTCTATAATTTTCTTGATTTAATTCAATAAAAATACCCTCATCAGGAGCAAATATTATCTTATCTAAAGGCATCATCTGTACGTCTTCAAAACCAGCTTTTTTAGCAGCTTTAAGCACAACTTCTACATTTAATAAATCTTCTTCAAAATCTAAGGTAGAAATTAAAAGGGTCTTATCCTTTTTAGGATTGAGCCTGATTATTTTTTTGAAATGTTCGGTCAAGGAAACAACCAAATCATTATAAGGTCGGTCAGCCAGTTTGTACTGCTCTTGTATCCAATGTTCTTCTTGCACAATAGTAGTTTCTGGCATCAAAGAACAAGTATCCGCATTAAATTCGATTAATTTAATGGGTAAACCATCAATGCCACCTGCAAAATCGAAACGATTTAGCAGGTGCATTTCTAGTTCGTATTTTAGCGAATAACGGACTACTTCGATGGCATTTTCTGGAATGCCAGCTTCTTCCCACCAATCATTAGCGGCAATTTTTTTGGCAACGATGATACCTAAGTCGGTTAATTCCACCGCTACTTTTTTAAACGCCTCTAATTCTTTTGGAGAAATTCGGACAAAAACATTACTTAAGTAATCTGCGTTTTCTCCGTCTTGTAGCCAATTAAGCCCTTCTCTTTTTAATACATTAGAAAAAAGCCCTTCTGTGTAAATGAGTCGATTATCCACCGAAAGAACGTGTTGATTTACTACCACTTCCATACCCAGATTTTCCTGAGCTAGGTTTTACTCGTCGAGTTCTAGAAGCAGATTGATTTAATTTTTGTCCAGCAGTTTGACTAGTTTTATCATAAGCTGATTTGCTAGTGTAAGCACCCTGTTGTGGTCTACGAGCGCTGCTCATATTCCGCATCATCATATAGCCAAAAAAGCCATAAGATGCAGCTTGCATAACAGAACCACTTCGACCAGGATAGCCGTTTGCTTCCATTAATCGTGCTTCAGCTAAGGTAAAAGTATCCGAAGTTTCATCTAAATAATTGGCAACAATTAAACTCTCTTCCGTATTTGGAATGGTCACTTCGTCTTCAATTTTAAACTGTTCGGGTTCTACTTCTTTCACTATAGTAATTA
This sequence comes from uncultured Saprospiraceae bacterium, assembly GCA_938010785.1. Taxonomy (GTDB): domain Bacteria; phylum Bacteroidota; class Bacteroidia; order Chitinophagales; family Saprospiraceae; genus JAFMDF01. The sequence continues at coordinate 2,753 of CALLVC010000192.1, read as the reverse complement.
ACCCTTCTGTAGGTAAAACAACTTCTTCGTATTCTACTTCTGAACTAGAACCGCCGCAATTATAAAGGAAGGCAAAAGCGAATACGGCGTAAAAGGCATACTTAAGAATAGATAGATTTTTCATTTGAAAAGGATTTGGTTTTTAAAAATGTTAAATGAACTAACAGCTACAAATAATATTGCTGTTTCTGAAATTTGTTACAGTGAAAAGCCACTGTGTTTTTAAAGGGTTATGTAGAGAAGTAGGACAAATATAAGCCCACATTTTTTAATTATCGTATTAAATAAACATTTTTGCAATTTATTTATATATTTCACTTTTAGATGGTATTATTGAAAGTGTAAAAGGGTTGCATTAAATTTAAATCGCTTCCTAGTATTTAGCCTATTTTTACATTTTGAACCTGCCAAACTAGTCGTCAAGCTGGCAGGTTTTATATTTTACATTTTGAATTAATTATTATCCAATGGAAAACACCGAAACCACCCGTTCGGAGAATTTACTTTTTTTTACCACCATATTTTTAGCTGGTTTATGTTCTTTAATCTACGAATTATTGATTAGTACGACCTCTTCCTATTTTTTGGGAGATAGTGTGATGCAATTTTCATTGACTATTGGCGTGTATATGGCGGCTATGGGAGTCGGGTCCTATTTGACAAAGTTTTTGGATGGTAATTTGATAGAGTGGTTTGTTAAAGTGGAGTTAGTTTTAGGCTTAATTGGAGGAGCAAGTGTACCAATTTTGTATTTTATATTTGACCAAATGAGTCCAATGGAATATCAATTTTCCATGCTTTTCATTACTTTTATCATTGGTACATTAACTGGTTTTGAAATTCCACTTTTAGTTAGGATTTTAAAAGAAAATTATCCCCTAAATTCAAATTTAGCTTATGTGCTGAGTCTGGATTATATTGGCGCTTTAATCGCCACCTTGTTATTTCCTTTCCTCCTATTGCCTTATCTCGGAACCTTTAGAACGTCTATCGTTTTTGGCTTAATCAATATCGGTTTAGGCTTGTTAGTTTATTGGTATTTTACAAAAAATGATAAAGGGAAGCGAAAGAAACGGCTAGAATTAATGGCGGTTGGTTGCCTTACTTTTTTCTTAGTATTGGCTACTTTTTCAGGCAAATTATTACAACATTGGGAGGATAGTTTTTTTACCAGTCGGGTAGTTTATTCTAAACAAACCCCTTACCAACAACTAGTTGTTACAAAAAACAAAAAGGACATACGACTGTACATCAACCGGATTATACAGTTTTCGTCAGTGGATGAATATCGATACCATGAGACATTGGGAATGCTACCATTATTAAATGCACCCTACAAAAAGAATGTTTTAATTCTAGGAGGAGGAGAGGGGTTATTGGCAAGGGAAGTATTAAAATTTCCTGAAGTGGAAACAGTTACGATTATAGATTTAGATGAAGAAGTTTTTAAGTTAGCTAAGGAAAATATCCACATCAAAGAATTAAACGGGGCAGCTTTACTCAACCCTAAAGTAACGACAATAGCTCATGATGCCATGACCTTTTTAATTGAATCGGAGGATTTTTATGATGTGATTATTGCGGATTTACCTGATCCTTCCAACGATGCTTTGGCAAGACTTTATAGTACCTCTTTTTATAAATTAGTACAAAATCATCTAACACCAAATGGAGTTTTTGCCACCCAAGCGTCTAGCCCTTTTCATACTCGGAATGCATTTTGGTGTATAAGAGAAACGGTTGCGGCAAGTGGGTTTAAAAATGTTTATCCTTTTCATACCTATGTTCCATCTTTTGGTGACTGGGGATTTGTTTTAGCGTCTAATTTAACGTTGCATCCTCAAACCTTTGAAACGACCTTGGCTACTCGTTATTTAGAGCCAGATTTAGTTAAGAAAATGTTTTTCTTTGCCAAAGACATGAGCAATCCAGGTGATTTAGACGTTAATCAATTGGACCAACCAAACTTACTTCATTATTTTTTAGAAGACTGGCAAGAGTTTAGTAAAGAGAAAAAGAACTAGAAATTAAGAATGATAGGTTAAATAAGGTGGTAATTGAAATATTTTAAAGCATAACGTATTAAATAGAAGTTAAATGTTATTAATTTTTATTTGATTTTTGTAATTGTGATTAATATTACATTTAGTAGGAGACTTGAAAGCAAAATGTTAATTAAAAAATCATCAATGAAATATTTAGGTAAACATTATTTATTAGAGTTATATGATTGTCCTGCTGAACTTTTAAGTGACCCTAATTTTATTGATAAAAAAATGAATGAGGCTGCTCGAGAAATGGAAGCAAGCATAGTAGAGAGCAATTTTCATCATTTTAATCCTTTAGGTGTTTCAGGAGTAATTATTATCAAGGAAAGTCATTTGACCATTCATACTTGGCCAGAATATGGCTATGCGGCTATTGATATATTTACTTGTGGAAAGATATATATGGAAAGGGGGATTGATTTTTTAATTGAAGCATTGAATGCGAAGTCTTCGGAAGTCAAAAAAATGGGTAGAGGTGCCGCCCATAAATTTACCCAAACAATGGTTCCAAGGAAATCCTAGTACCCTTTTCAGAATAAGTAACCAATTGATAAGAAAAAGGACTAAATTCCAGTATCCAGTATCCAGTATCCAGTATCCAGTATCCAGTATCCAGTATCCAGTATCCAGTATCCAGTATCCAGTATCCAGTATCCAGTATCCAGTATCCAGTATCCAGTATCCAGTATCCAGTATCCAGTATCC
>CALLVC010000191.1 GCA_938010785.1 uncultured Saprospiraceae bacterium | reverse complement strand
ATGAAAAGTGGTTTGCAGAATTAAAGATTACGAATTATTCTATCTTTGAAAATGAAGGGCATGAAATCTATCAAAAGCCCAAAGTAATTCAGCAAATTTGTAATCAATGCTTACTGTATTAAAATATATCCTTTTTGCCATTTTTTTAATTGTCATTTTAGACCTTATAGCCCTCCATTTTGTAGTTCCTTATTTAGTATTAAAGCCAGTACGAGTTAATGGTGAAATCACACCCAAGCACTTTGGGTTAGCGGCTGAAAATTTGAATATTGAAGTCGAGCCGAATCTGCATTTAAAAGGGTATTGGACAAAATCAAAAACAGATACCGTAAGAGGCATTATTATTTTTGCCCATGGAGTAGGAGGTTGTAAAGAATCTTACATAGGGGTTGCGGCAAAATTAGCGGAAAGGGGGATAGAAACTATTTTGGTGGATAGTCGGGCACATGGACAAAGTGAAGGAGCGTTTTGCACCTATGGTTTTTATGAAAGGGAAGACATTTCTAAAATCATCAATTTCATTCAAACAAAACAACCCGATACCCCAATTGGTCTTTGGGGAAGTTCTATGGGCGGAGCGATTGGATTAATGGCATTGGCAAAAGACAAACGACTTAAATTTGGGCTTATCCAGAGTACGTTTACGGATTTACATCAAATCGTTTTTGATTATAAAAAGCGACTAATGAAGGGGTTTGGTAGTCAATTTATGGTGGATTATGTATTAAAGCGAGCAGGGAAAATTGCTAACTTTAGTCCTCACGAAGTGCGACCAATAGCTGCCGTGAAAAATATTGAACAACCCATTATCATTGCGCATGGCGATGTTGACGAAAATATTTCCTACCAATACGGACAACAACTTTTTGATAATTTGAAATCGACAGATAAAGAGTTTTACCTAGTTAAAAATGGAGGGCATGTCGGTTTATGGGATGCTGGCGGCGCAACTTTTGAAGCGAAGATGCTGGGGTTTATAGAAAGGCAGTTAGGCGAATAATTGTTTGTATTTTAGTCGAAATTTAGTTGTTCAATTTGTGATTCTAGGGCTTGAAATGCACTAAGTTTTCTTAAAGGAGAATAGTCACTAATATTTTCTGCAACTCTATGAATTGCATAATGAACATTAAACCTCTTCAATCTTTTTTTATTCAACTCTGTTGCGTTTTTTAATAAAACTTCTAAATCCCGCTTTGGATTAGGCAATGTTTCTAATTGATTAATATTGGGAAGATTTAAACTTATTTTACCATTAGGATTTCCAGAAGCAATCCTAATAGCATTAGCATCAATAATTAACCATGCTTCACTCATTCTACATGGGATTACAGAAACTGTCTTAGGAATAGAGCATTGAACTTTTTTTAGCGCTATATCAATTTCCTCCTGTCTTTTTTGATAAGTTTCTTTTTCAACATCTCTATGAACAAAAAGAAGGTCACAAGGAAATAATTCTATAGCTAAACATATTTTTTCTTCAAGTGATGCCTTTTTAGGAAGGATTGGTCTCAAATCTGCATATTCTATATTTATAGCTTTCTGTGGAAAGTATTCTTGAAGTAACCACTTTATTGACGGAATTAACATCTTATCTGAGCTTCCATCTCCAATTAAGGTACAGTCTATATTCATTCTTGAAATAAGTTGGTTTGTTGTAGGGCTTTCAAATCTTCTCTTTCTTTAACTTTTCTTGTCTTTTCTTTTTGACCAACAGCCCATTTTACCCATGCTAAATTGGTATTACTTGGATTCAAATAAGAAAGTAATTTGCCTTTAGAGGTACTTTTAAAATCTCCTTTTAAAGTACGCCACGTATTTGGTAATCCACTTAATACAGCCCCTTTATACCGAGTATTATTGTCTTTAATAAATTCTTTCAACTCAATATAAACTAGGCTTTGCTCAGGTATTTCTCTCACAACTTTTGGCGAGTGAGTATTAATAATTACTTGCCTTAAAGGGTTATCCGCACTACTCTCTTCGAAAGGGTCAACAGGAATACTCTGTAATAAATCCAAAATTGCAGGAACTCTTTCAGGATGTATTCCATTTTCTGGTTCTTCTAAACAAATTAGACCTGTTTCAGAATAATCTAATTCTAGAACTGCTAAAGCCAGAAATCGCAAAGTTCCATCTGACAAAGACCTAGCAGGAAGAGCCGTGTCATCTTTCCCAATTATTTGTAAAGTAAGTAATTGTCTTTTTTCATCTTTATCAACTTCAACCGCTTTTACGTCTTGTATTAACTCGGCCAGTCGATTTGCTAATTGAGTATATATACTATTATCGGGTTTATATTCCCCTTTAAAATTATAGTTTTCAAGACGATAAATGGTAGATGGTAAATTTGCTCCATCACTTCCCAAACAGCTTTTATATGAATATTTATCTAATTCATCAGGATTTCTTAAAGAAGAAGGTTCTAATTGTAGAAGTTTCCAAGATTGCATTTCCCTTCTAGCAAGCAAGATTGTAGGCGTTTCAGAGGAATATCGTGCAGTCGATAAAACCGTTCTTGGCAAATTCTTTGCTAGAAAAGGCCGTGGTTTACCACTACTTCCTCCGTCTTGATGCAAGTTAATTAGTGTCTCCTCTTTCTCGTTCAAAATCGTAGATATAAATGGCACATTCCTTTTTCCTTGAATTACCGTATTTCTCCATTTGTAGGCATGATTAAATAATAAATGCTTATTTGCTTTACTTTTATTTATAGGGGATAATTCCTCCTGTAAAATCTGAACAACTCCTTTATTATTATTACTAGATTGATTCAATCCAAGAATGAGCGTGTACTTTAGAAAGTTATATGTTGCTTTGGCTGGTTGACCTAGTTCATCTTCACCTTCTTGTGGAATAATCATTTCTGCCTCAAATGATATTTTATTTGTATATTTTTCACCTACTCTATGAAATATATTTATAATAGAAGAACCTTTTATGTAAGAATCATTTTTCGTCCTAAGAGAACTTGCTGCATCAGAAAAAGGTTTGTCTGATAAAAAACTAAGAAATTTAATAGCATCAAAAAGATTAGATTTTCCTACCCCATTACCTCCTGCGATACAAGTAAAAGGTCCAAACCTAATATCAATATTAGAAAGATTTTTAAAACCACTTACTTTTAATCTAGTTAGCATTTTTGCAATAAGTTATAGTTTAATCTAAACGACTATTGTTAGAACCAAAGGTAAGTTTTTTTTTTGACATTTTCTTTGAGAAGATGAGTATCAACGTTAGATTCAAAATTTCAAATTTCTTTAATTTCTATAAATTCTCATCCGCCCATTCAAACATCATTTCATTCTATTCGCTTTAGGTAACTTCTGTCAAATTAACTCAACTGTGTCTCAACAAAACGAGACATCGCTTGCTGCATAAATTGAGCAAACTCAGGTTGCGCTTGTCCATCTCTAGCCATAAATCGTTCATCATCAACGTAGAGTTGTCCCAAACCTGCATAGACCGTAGGTTGTTTGGTTCGCTCGACAGAAGTTCCCCAAAATTGTCGAATAATTTGATAGTGTTGGCTGATAAGTTGTTGTACTTTTTCACTTTCTGGATGCTCGTCTCTAGCGGCAAAAAGCGCATTGGTCACGGTAATTTGCTCAACTTTTAAAGATTCGAAACCTGCTTTCCCTAATTTTAGTAAATCTTTTTCAGATTGTTCAATGGTTGTTTTTCCCCATTTATCTATTGCTTCTTTCCTAATAGAGGTACCCATTTCTTTAGGCAATCCTTTGTATAAATCTGCTGGATTTTTCATGACGGT
>CALLVC010000190.1 GCA_938010785.1 uncultured Saprospiraceae bacterium | reverse complement strand
AGCCGTCCCGATAGTTATCGGGATTGAACAAATAAATAACGCAGCATAACATGAAGAAGTGTAAACTTCTGAACCGCAAAGCGGACGGGCTGCCTAAGACGCCGATTTAAGTGTCAAAGATTTATGAATGATAGCACTAGTCTTGTTCATGGACTAGATTATTCAACAATAAAATATTAAATGTAAAAGATGCTATTAATAAAATGAAGATTTAGTTAATTGATAAAATTTGACATTACGAACCTCAAAACGTATCGTATTTTCAATTTATTATAATTTCATAGAAAAAGCGTCTTGGACCATACTATTTTCTCCAAAATAAAAAACCTCTAAGCTGATGAAAAGCTTAGAGGTTTTATTTAGAATAAATGAAAATTAAATTTACATTTAAAAAATTTAAGTAACTGATTGTCAGCACTTTTAAATTTTACACCTGCCCGCTACGCATTCAGGCGGGTTTGTAATTTTAAATTTTACATTTCTTACATCTTCATCCACTTAGCAATAGAATCCTCATTCATTTTTACATAATCATCATTCCCTGCTTTCATTGCTAAATCTTTAGACAATTTAGCGGCTGCGATGGCTTCTTTAGTTTTACCTAATTTTCCTAAAATCAACGCTTCTCTTCTTACTTGCCAGAATTTTGGATTCTCCCCTTTTGTTGCTTTTTGAACATACATCAAGGCTTTGTCCAAATCCTTATTGATAGACAACAAGTAGTTACCCGCAGCGTAGTAATCTCCTGCAGTTGGTCCTGCTAAAGTCTTGTCGATAGCTGCTAATACATTTTTCTGTACTTCAAACTTCATTGGAACTGCTGCTACTACGTTATCCCAGATAAATTCTAAATTACCGCTATCATCTGTAATGTTATTCACCATAATGATGAAACTTTCTACTGAAAAAGGTAACGCTTTTACCTTAGCCGTAGCAATAGCAACAGGTGTTTTTTCTACATAACTATTCCAGCTTCCTGATTCGTAAGTGTAAAAATGTACTGCCCATGCATCTGCATTAGGAATTGTCAATACCGCATAATCTCCTTTCTTTAAATCTTTTCCACTAACATTTACATCTGCACCAAAAGAAATTTTAGTTACTGCATTAGCACCTGTTCTCCATACTTTTCCGTAAGGAACTAAACCATCTGCTGCAAAAACTTTTCTTCCTTTTACACTTGGTCGAGAATAGGTAATTGTTACATCTGATAAACCAATAGCTTGAGTCGTCGTGTTCGCTGGACTTGGCGCTGGTGTTTTGATTTGTGCTGTAGTAGTTGTTGCAAAAAAGGCTACTAAAGCAATTGTGCAGATGCTGAATAATAATTTTTTCATCTTAAATTTTTGTTTTGAAAATTGAAATTGTTGTAAGTAAAAATGAATACTTTAATATAAACTACTAGAAAGTACTTTAGTTCACTTATGGAAAACACTACAAAAATAGGCTTTCCTATTAGTTTTAACTCATATATTGTGATTTTGTGTCAACTGTTTACCAGAAATCAAAATATTTTCAGAATTGCCCCTCGTTTTTATAGATTAAAAACGTGTATCATTTAAATTTTAAATCAATGTCTCAACAGCCCTTAATTATTGATGCCCACCTAGACCTAAGTATGAATGCCTTGGAATGGAATAGAGATCTACGCCAACCGCTTTCGGCTATCAACCAAAGAGAACAACACTTGACGGACAAACCCGACAGAGGTAATAGCATGGTCAATTTTGCAGAAATGCGTAAAGGAAATATCGGGCTATGCGTAGCCACTTTGATTGCTCGATATGTTAAGCCCGCTAATAATTTATCTGGCTGGCATTCTCCCGAACAAGCATGGGCACAAACACAAGGTCAATTGGCTTGGTATCGAGCAATGGAAGACGCCGGAGAAATAAAAGCCATTACTGACTGGACTGCTTTAGCAACACATCTAAATAGTTGGGAACAGGCGGAAGAGAAGAACCAACAGGCGATTGGTTATGTTTTAAGTCTAGAAGGAGCTGATTCCATCGTGAATTTATCCTATTTAGAAAAGGCTTATGCCAATGGCTTACGTGCTTTAGGACTTGCACATTATGGACCAGGGACTTATGCCTTTGGGACGGATTCGACTGGTGGTATTGGTCAAAAAGGAAGGGAATTGTTAAAAGAAATGGAGCGATTGAATATTATTTTAGATGCCACCCATCTTTGTGATGAGAGTTTTTGGGAAGCCATGCGGCATTTCAATGGGCCTGTTTGGGCAAGTCACTCTAATTGTAGAACACTGGTCAATCATAATCGTCAATTTTCAGATGACCAATTAAAAGAATTGATTAATCGTGGTGCAGTTATTGGAGGAGTTTTAGATGCGTGGATGCTGGTTCCAAATTGGGTAAGAGGCCAATCTACTCCTCAGTCAAAAGCAGTGACTCTAGAAAAATTGATTGACAATTATGACCATATTTGTCAATTAGCAGGAAATAGTCAGCACATTGGAATAGGTACAGATTTAGATGGTGGTTTTGGCAATGAACAAGCACCTTATGATTTAACAACTATTGCAGATATGCAAATTTTACCTGATTTGCTCCGAAAAAGAGGATATGAAGAAACAGACATTGATAATGTTTTGAGTAAAAATTGGCTGCGATTTATCAAAAAGGCATGGACTTAGTCATTCTTCTATTTTAATGAAGAAAAGGACTTATCTTGCCAACAACACTCAATTTGGGCGTATTATCATCAAGGAACTTCCTGTTACTTGATGATTTTATCGCTCAACGACTTTAAATTATCCAGTAATAGAAAATTACTGGATAATAAAGTTGAAAAATTTAACTGACTGAAATTGTTACTTGCTAATGAATGATTTTATTGACCTCATTCTACATACCGACGAAAAGTTATTAGACTTGGTGACCAATTATGGTACCTACACCTATGTTATTCTTTTTGCCATTATTTTTTGCGAAACAGGATTGGTGTTTTTCCCATTTTTGCCCGGTGATGCTTTGCTTTTTGCGGCAGGTATTATGGCTGCTACGGGAGCACTAAATGTGTTTATCCTAGCAGGGGTACTAATCGCAGCAGCGATTCTTGGTAATACTTCTAATTATTTTATCGGGCGTTATGCTTCTCAATATTTTCTAAAAATCAAAAATCAACTCTTTCATAAATACCTTAACCAAGCCAATGACTTCTACCAAGAACACGGTGGAAAAGCTATCGTAATTAGTCGCTTTTTTCCTATTGTGAGAACCTATGTTCCTTTCGTAGCAGGGGTAACCAAAATGGATGCAGCTACTTATACTTTGTATAATGTTTTTGGCGGTATTTTTTGGGTGGTCTTATTTGTTTTTGGGGGTTACTTTTTAGGTAATATTCCTTGGGCAAAAGAAAATTTTAGTATGATGATGGTCATTCTCTTATTTTTAACCATTATTCCTTTTCTGATTTCTTCTTTTAAAGCTTTGCGCAAAAGAATGTCCGTTTAGGTTTTGTCTTTTTAACACATAGTCACAATAGTTTTTTTACATAGCAGGCATAGTTTTATTTGTTTATGTTCTCGCACTCGTATGGTCGGCAATAATCACCCATTTTCCTTTTATCTTTTTAAACATCAAAGTAAAGTATCCGCCAATCGGGCCACTCTTGCGGTCTAAATCCCAAGTACCGACCAACATAATTACCTTTCGGCTTAATTTTTCTACACGCTTTACCCCAAAAGTCAACTGCCCCATTGCAGCTCGGTCTGGATACCGTTTATGGTAATTTTTTAAAGTGGCATCATACCCATAAGTTATGCCGTTGGCGCCAACAAATTTTAGTTTCTCTGACTCCCAATAACCATTCATAAAATCATCAATAGCCCCTTTATTCCAATCTTCTTGTTGACGAAACAATAGTGCTTTGACGGTGGCAATATCCTTACTTTCTTGGGCAAACAAAAACGTAGTAGATAGGAGAAATGTGCTAACTAGTAATAGCAAAAATTTAGGAAAGGTCATTTTGATTTTCGTTTTTTAGAGATACTCTTATATAGAAATTTAAATTTAAGAAACTATTTTGCCCTTTTATATTATTCTGTGAAGAAATTTCGTCAATCAATTAATTCAAATTATGCAATTCACAACAAAATTTCGCCAGCTTTTACTCGATACTTATACCCAACTTTCTCAAATCTCCCCCGAAAAAGCAAGTCAAAAACCTAGTCCAGATAAATGGTCTATCATAGAAATCATGGGGCATTTAATCGATTCCGCGAATAATAATCACCGACGTTTTACCAAAGCACAATGGCAAGATAATATGATTTTCACTGGTTACGCACAAGCAGAATGGGTAGCTGCTCAGAACTACCAGACCGCTGATTGGCAATTGATTTTAGACCTTTGGAAAACTTATAATTTGCACATTTGCCAATTAATGGAAAATACCCCCGAAGAAAAACTAAACAGAGCTGTTTATGAACACAATTTACACCAAATAGCTATGGTTACCGTTCCTGCTGACCAACCTACTTCGTTGGGCTATTTTATGAAAGATTACATTTACCATATTGAACATCACCTACGACAGATTGAGGATATAAATAAGCTCATTTAGTTCAAAAAATTGCCTATTTGAAAAGTGGCATAGGATTTTCTATAATATAAGATGGTGTTCCCCCTGTTTTGCTCAACACTCGGGTTTTTGTTTGCTAATTCTGATGTATTTTTACAAAATGTGAATTTACTGTTCAAACAATTCACCAATCATCAGAATTTCCCTATCTTTCGGAAATTGTGAGAAATATTGAGAAAATTACACACTAAATCTATCTATGAAAAACCCGCTCTTTAAGATTCGGGAAGCAGGAAAATACGGATTTATCAATGCAGAAGGTACAGTCGTCATCGAACCTCAGTACTATGACGCAGAGGCATTTTATAATAACTTTTCCAGAGTTCGCTTCAATGACAAACTAGTTCCATTAGACTGTATGGGTCGTCTATTGATGAAGCATTTATTTAATCATGTTGGTTACTTTGAAGATGGTTTGGCTAAAGTACAACTGGTCAAACGTTGGGGCTACATTGACCGTCGAGGCAGTATTGCTATTGATGTACAATATGACGATGCCGGAGACTTTCACCAAGGTTTAGCACCCGCTAATATTGATGGCAAATTTGGCTATATTGATAAAAATGGCACTTTTGTCATTGAACCCGTTTTTGATACGGCAAGCGAGTTTAAAAGTGATTTAGCTGCTATTTCTGTTGATGGATTGTATGGCTTTATCAATCGAAAAGGAAAAGTGGTGATTGAACCGCAATTTGAATCAGCAGATTCTTTTCAAGAAGAGGTGGCAGTCATCCGTCACGGTGACAAATGGGGTATCATTAATACGAAAGGAAAAGTGGTGATTGAACCGCGATTTGATATTATTGAGGGGTTCTCTGAAGGAGAGTTTTTCGATGGTATGGCTTTGGTTGCTCAGGATGAACAATATGGATTTATCAACAATCAAGGCAAAATAGTGGTCAATACCATGTACGATTTTGCGGGAGATTACGGAGAACAATTGGCTTTGGTCGAAATCAATGAAAAATTTGGCTATATCGACAAAAGTGGCAAGTTGGTTATTCTTCCCAAGTTCGAAGATGCAGGGGTGTTTTCAGATGGATTGGCACAGGTGAAAGTCAAAAACGAATGGGGCTTTATTGATACCGACGGCAAGTTTGCTATACCTGCTCGATTTGAGGATGTTTTGCCTTTTAAAAATGGTTTAGCATGGGTCGCTCTCGGTGACAAATGGGCTTACATTGACCGATTTGGCGAGGTGATTTGGAAAGAAAAATAATCATTGCTCGTCTATTAAGCATATAGGTTTTATGTTAAAATTCTTGTTATTTGTCCTTCTCCTTACTTCCAACAAGAGATTTATCACTATTTATCCTAATTTTTATTATTAATTTCGAGACTTTATTTGTTATAAAATAGCTACTCATGTCTCGATTATTCTTTTCTATCTTTTTTAGTGCATTTCTTTTAACTACTACTGCTTTGGGACAAACTGGCAAAACTTCTGATATTGGCTTCGAAGTACAAGCATATCCCACTGGCGTTATTCCTGGTATTCATTTAGAATGGGGCGTCACTAGTCAAGATGGTTTGCTTGCCAGAATCGGCTACAACATCGTCCGACATAGAGACCTTGGTGTACCTCTTGATCATCAACTCTTGCGAAGAAAACGTAAGAGATAACTTAAAAGAATTAAAGAATCCCATATCCTCATTTTAACTAATTTTTTGTCAACACATAAAGGCTTATGAAAAATATATACTATCTCCTTATTGCTAGCTTTTTATTCACTAATTGTAAATCCGTTTACATCACACCGACAGGTAACTTCAACGAATCTAAAGCAGCGGCTGCCCCTGATTATTCTAAGTCTTTTTATTGGGCTGCTTTACCAACTAAAGCAGATGAAGCAGATAAAACCCCCAAAGGAGTTACTGATGAACAGGCAAATGCCAAAGTTGATGTTTTTTTTATGCACCCAACTATTTATACTGGGCAAAAAGGAGATGATCAATGGAATGGCCCAGTCAATGACCCTGCTTTGAACAAAAGAGTAGATGAAAGTACGATTCGTTTTCAAGCTAGTATTTTTAATGGGGTGGGAAAAGTTTATGCCCCTCGGTATCGACAAGCACATATCAATGCCTATTATATTCAGGATAAGGAAATGGCAAAAAGTGTTTTTGATTTAGCGTATTTAGACCTTAAAAACGCTTTTCAGTATTATCTAGATAATTATAATAATGGTCGGCCCATTATTATTGCTTCCCATAGCCAAGGAACGACTCATAGTAGACGTTTGGTCAAAGAGTTTTTTGATGGGACGGAATTACAAAAGCAATTTGTCGCTGGGTATTTAGTGGGTATTCCTGTTTTAAAGGACGAATTTGAAAACATTCCTGTTTGTCAAACTCCTGCCGAAACAGGCTGTTTTACTTCTTGGCGTACTTTCGAAAGTGGATTTACCCCTAAAAGTTATACCTCTGATAAAGTAGCCGTAACCAATCCATTGACTTGGACAACGGATGATACCGCCGTTGGGAAAAGCCAAAATAAAGGCGCTATTTTAAGAAAAATCAATAAAGTCTACGATGAATTATGTAGCGCCAAAGTTGTCCCAGAATCTGGTATTCTATGGGCGGACAAACCTAAATTCTTTGGTAGCTTTTTATTAAAAGACCCTAATTACCATATCGCAGATTTTAACTTTTATTACATGAATGTGCGGGAAAATGCACACGAACGTGCGGCGGCTTTTTTGGCGAAGTAATAATTGCCTATCGACAAATAAATAACCTGATTTTTTCATCATTAATAAATACCATGAAAAAAAGATATATTCTTTCCTTGATAGTCATTGCGGGTCTCTTATTAGGGCCAAAAGCGAAGTTTGAGCAGGTGGATGGAAAAATTGCGACCATTGATGTGCCATTAACTCAATTGGACCAATTTATTGCAGACAAGGAAGCGACGGTCAAAAATTTAAAACCTAATAATCAATCTAGAATTATTTGGGCAGATTCTATTCGAAAAACGGAGTATGCGGTTGTTTACTTACATGGTTTTTCTGCGAGTATTTGGGAAGGAGATGCCATTCACAACCAATTCGCAGAAAGATATGGTGCTAATTTGTACTTGGCTAGACAACAAGACCACGGTATTGATGATAGAAATACCTTTAAAAATTTGACGCCTAAGCAATATATGGACTCTGCAAAAGAAGCGATTGCTATTGGTCAGTTATTAGGCGAAAAAGTTATTCTGATGTCTTGTTCTACGGGTGGTACGCATTCGCTTTATTTGACCGCTCACAATCCAGAAATGGTGCATGCACAAATTATGTATTCGCCTAATATTGCCATTGCCAGCGCTGCAGCTCAATTGGTAACTATGCCTTGGGGCGAATATTTAGCTAATGGTTTAATAGGTGACCACGTCAAATCTGGCGCTTATCACAAACCCGAGATGCATGATTTTGCAACCACAGAATATCATACTAAAGGTATTATTGCACTCGAAGCACTCTTAGAACAAACCATGACGCCTGAAACTTTTAATAAAATTACTTCGCCTTATTTTGTAGGCTACTATTATAAAGATGAGGATCATCAAGACCCCGTTGTTTCTGTTGCGGCCATGCTTGAAATGGCAAATCAAACCGCTACACCTGATGATAAAAAACGTTTAGTGCCTTTTGCAAATGTGAATAATCATGTGATTTGTTCTTCACGCCAATCAGAGGATATTGAGGCAGTTCGGAAAGAGACTTATCGGTATGCGGAAGAGGTATTGGGAATGGAAGTAATTAAAGAGTAAAACTAAAAAGTCCCTTGTAATTATAAGATTACAAGGGACCTCCGTTAAGTTAATTGCTTACAAAAACAAATAAACTTATGCGAGTGTAGGCGTTATCCCCTACGCTGCATTTATTAAGACCGCCCGTTATTTAGGGTTGAATTGTTTAACTTGTTGTTTGTTAGAAATGTAACTTTTGACTTAAATTGATTCATAATACCTCCTTTTTATTAGTTAACGGCCTCTCCCATTGCGCTCTCGGGCATCGGGCTTGTGCAGCATACACAATCCCAATATAAAGGAATTTATTATAAAATCAAACTGAATTGATTATCTAGTACCTTTATTGTCATATTTGACATAATTCTGATAGTTTTATATTTAACCTTTTTAAAATAAAACAAAACCCGATTGAAGCAATCTCTCCAATCGGGCTAAGGAACGATGTAGAAATAGATTTACACCGTTCCTTACACAAAGTTTGAAACCAACAAATTGTCTATATTTTAAAATGTTAAGTAATGCAGCTCAATTAATCGGGTAATTTTTAGCAGCCTTTTTCCGCTATTTTTTACCAAAAAATAAATCCGTAGCGGGTGCTATGCATTGATTTTTTGGCGAAAACTATCGAAAAAATTCAAGCTAAAAATTTTA
>CALLVC010000189.1 GCA_938010785.1 uncultured Saprospiraceae bacterium | reverse complement strand
ATAAATTATGTTAAAAATATCTACCATCAGTTTAGTGTTGTTAACCTTATTGGCATTAGCCCTAGGCGCAGCGATTGGTTACTTTTGGAAAAAGCGAACCGAAGGAACTTGGAAAGAAGATTTTAAAGCTGTGGACAAAGCAAATAAATCTTTAGAAAAGCAAGTCAAGAAAGGGGAGAAGGAGGTCAATCGCTTGAAAAAGAAAAATGATGGACTCAACCAAAAGTTGGCGGAGATAGAAGCTACTCAGGCAACAAAGTTAGAGGCGGTGAAAGAAAAGTTGGCAGCATTAGAAGCCAAGTTTGCCGAATTGAAAACCAGCGAGCAAGACTATAAAGTGTCGAGTCAACAAGCGACGACTGAATTGGAACGCTTGAAAAAGACCCACGCCAAATTAACGGAAAAATACAAACAAGATACCACCAATCTAAAAGAGTGGAATAATGACCGAGCGTCTTTCAATCGCCAGTTTAAAGACTTAAAAGGAAAGTTGAAAGTAGCAGAGGAAAAAGTAGTGAAATTGACTTCCAAATCAGAACGATTGGAAAAAGAAATAGAAGAAAACAAAGCCTTCGTTGCCAAACTTCGCTCCTTAAAAGCACAAAATGCCAAATTTAAAGAAGACCTTAAATATTGGGAAAAGAAGCATTACGATACCCACCACGAATTAGCGGAATTAAAAACAAAAGTAGACGGCATCGTCGAACGCAACCAAGAATTGGAAATGACCAATCAGTCTGCTGCTCAATCCAACCAACAAATGCTCCAAAAAGTACAGGAATTTAAGACCAAATTTGTGGACATGAATAATAAATACCACAAACTTTTGGAAAACCGAAAAAACTAGTTTTTTTGCTGGATACTTGCCCCAATTCCCTATCTTTGCTTACCATTTGGGAGAAATTATCATTGCCATGTTAATCAGACTTTTCGTTTTGCGAACAGTAGGAGTTGTGTAAAAAGTCTTATTTGATTTTTTGACGCTGAAAGACGCTGTTTGAAGTTATGAATAATTATGTTTTCTTACGAAAAACTATGTTTGAATTATGTTTTTGGACAAGAAATACAAAAAAATCATAAAAAGTCAGCGTCCTTCAGCGTCAAAATACTTTTTACTCAACCCCGACAGGACAGACTGATTCCGATAGCTATGCGGGAGTACTACCAAGACGCCTATTTTTCAAATAACGCTCCAAAAATGACTAAATTACTGCTTTGTTTTATTTCCTTCCCTCCGAAACCCTAAATTGAATTATCTTTGCCATATGGGACTATCAAATAACGATATAATGAAGAAATTAAGGGTGGCACATAAGTTGCGCACCGAGGATATGGTCGAAATTATTGGCTTGGCAGGTTTGCGGGTCAATAAAGGGCAATTGAATGACCTCTTTCGCGCCGATGACCATCCAAGTTTTGTACCTTGCGGCGACCAAATTGTCCGTAAATTTTTAGATGGTTTGATTATCAAATTAAGAGGACCAATGCCACCAAAGAAAAAAGACGGAAACACACAAACACCCGTTAAACCGAAAAAGATTATTACTTTGGATAAGCCGAAGAAACGGATAAAGAAGAGTGAGCGGAATTAGTTGTTAGTGGTGAGTTGTTAGTGGTGAGTGTGGGACAAGTGGTGAGTGGTAAGTATTTTACGGTATTGGAAGTGTCAAAAAACTAAGAACACGAGCCATAAGAAAATCCGTGTAAATCCGTCCTATCAGTTAAATCCGTGGGCCAATCCTACTAGCATAGCCACCCGCAGCATGACATCAGAAAATCGAGAAAACTAAAACACAGAAACAATGGCAAAAGAAATAGAAAGAAAATTCTTATTAAAAAACAATACTTGGAAATCCTATGCCAAAGAAAGAATGGTCATTAAACAAGGCTATTTAAATACAGATAAAGAAAGAACGGTAAGAGTGCGTATCAAAGGCAAAAAAGGATTTTTAACCATTAAAGGCGTAACGAGAGGCATGACTCGACAGGAATTTGAATACGAAATTCCCGTTAGAGAGGCGGAAGCATTAATATTGCTATGTCATCAGCCGATTATTGATAAAACGAGGTATTTGATTCCTAAAAAAGACCATGTTTGGGAAATTGATATTTTTAGAGGAGACAATGAGGGATTGGCCATCGCAGAGGTCGAACTACAGCACGAAAACCACAAGATAAGCATCCCAAGGTGGGTAGGCGCAGAAGTGACAGGCGACCCAAGGTATTATAATTCTAGCTTGGTGAAAACACCTTATAAGGATTGGCAGTGATTCAGTAGGCAGTTAGAGCATCACCTCATAAACCCTTCATCACCTAATAACCTTAATAACCTCACAATTTGAAAGTAGCGATAATAGGCGGCGGCGCAGCAGGATTTTTTGCAGCCGTCCAAGCCAAAGCCAATCATCCAGAAGCACAAGTAACGATATTTGAAAAAGCGAAGAAACTATTGGCAAAGGTAAAAATATCAGGCGGTGGTCGTTGCAATGTAACGAATGGCTGCACGGATATAAAAGTATTAGCCAAGGCCTATCCCAGAGGCGGCAAGAAGTTAAAACGTGCTTTCCGAACATTTAGCACACCCGATACGATGGAGTGGTTTGAATCCAGAGGTGTCCGATTGGTTATTCAAGAAGATAATTGTGTCTTTCCCGTTTCTCAGAATTC
>CALLVC010000188.1 GCA_938010785.1 uncultured Saprospiraceae bacterium | reverse complement strand
GCAATAAACCGCTTGCATTGAACTAGCATTTAATCTTGCTTTATAAGTTTTTTTGAAAGTCGTCCAGCTTTTGTTAAGACTTCTACCCAATAAGTACCATTAGGTAGTGCTTGTAAATCAAAGTGATATTCCTCCAAATTTTGATTGCCGTTTATTTGCGATATTATTCTTCCATTAACATCTATTAGAGAGATGTTTAATAATTTTTTAGCAGCTTCCTCTAATTTTAAAGTTACTCTATCCGTAGATGGATTTGGGAAAATGGTTAATTCTGAACTAGGTAAATTATCATGAATCGCTGTAATTTGCCCCTGCGGAGCTACTACTAAGCCACTCACGTTGTCAATTCCTGTTTTTACCATAATATTCGATTCACTACCATCTAGATTGGATTGAAAAATGACACTAGAAGTGTTTTCTAAGGTCGCCCAGTATAATTTTTCATTCTTTTCATCAATACTCAATGCGGAAACAGGAATGCCACTTGAAATAATAACTTCTCGATTTAGTCCATCAAAGTCTGCCCGTTCTACAATTCTATTTCTTAAGTCTATCCAGTAGATTTTTTTTGTTCTTTTATTCAAAACAACATCCAACGGATATCCTATCGCACGAGCAATTACCCGCTCATTTTCCCCATTCAAATCCGAAGATTTTATTACTCCCGTTCCTATCTCTGACCAAAATATTTTACCATCCGCAATAGCAATACCATCGGGCTGCCCCAAAGTCCTAATGAGGACTTGTCGATTCTCTCCGTCCATATCTACTACTTGAATATTCTTTTGCGCATGATTGGTCCAGTAGATTTTCCTGTGTTCAGTGTCTAGCACAATTCTTACAGGATCAATTGGAGCTTGTTGTAAGGTTATAATATTTTGTAGAGCTGACCCGTCTAGATTAGATTGCTGAATCCGATTATATCCTTTATCTACCCAGTAGAGCTTGTTTTCTTGTTCATCGAGGGCGATACCTATGGGGTCTCTTAACTTATTTTCTTGAAAAATTTCTTTTTCCGTTCCATTTATATTAACCATCTCTATAACATCATAAAAAACATTAGACCAGTATAGTTTATCTTTACTGCTATTCAATAAAAAACTGCTAGCAGGTACAGGCATAGGAAATAGATCTGTTTGCTCTGAACCATCCAAATTTGCGCTTTGAATAACTTCCCTTTTAAAATCAGTCCAGTAAAGTTTTCCATTCGTTATATCAATATTCAAAAATTCTGGGCGTGCTACGTGTGATACGACTAGTTCCTTATCACTCCCATTTAAATTGGCTCGAAATATTCCACCTACAACATTACTGGCCCAATAGAGTTTATCATTGACATTGTCAATTTTTAAATTAGTAGCAGCAAGTAAATTATCTAATAAGACCTCTGGTTCTGTTCCATTCGGGGCTATTCTTTGGATTTGTCCCTGTTTGCTTGAGGAACTACAAATCCAATACAATTTTTGGTCATTTTCATTAAAAATTAGACTTTCTAGTTTCCCTTCTAGGTATATCACTTCTTCAATATTGGTAGATGCTTCTTGAGTTTTATAAATTCTATCCGTTCCATCATCATACCAGAAAATCGTTTTAGTACTTTTAGCATAAACAATATGACTTGGATAATTAATCGTATTTTTAAATAGTACTTTTTGATGCTGACCAGCTAATCCAGCACTTACAATTCTATCTGCATTGCCATCTGACCAATATATTTTTTCATTCTTTCCGTCTAACTGTAAAGAAAGGGATGCACTAGTGTTGTGGGTTACATCTTCTATCTCTTTGCCGTCTAAATTCGCTCGTTGAATTTTGTTTTGATGGCTATCCGACCAGTATATCTTTTGACGCTTCGTATCTAACATCAAAGAGTTAGGAATGCCAATATCTGTTATAATTTCTTTCACACCTGTACCATCTAGGTTAGCTTGGTAAATCTTGTGTTGACTTATATCTGGCCAATATATCTTTTTATGTGTTGCATCTATGATTAATCCGTTTGGACTATAAATTTCGTCGGTTAAAACCGCTAAATCACTACCGTCCATTTCCGCTGAGTAAATAGCATTAATACTTTCATTTACCCAATAGATTTTATTCATTTCTTCAGATACTTGTAATAGACTAGCTCCTCCTAAATCAGTTACCAAACGTTGTTTTGCTCCTCCAGCTACCCCTATCTGCATGAGGCTTTTTTCTTTTCTATCCAGCCAATAAAGTTTCCCATTTTTCTGGCTTAATTGTAGCGGACTAGCAATGTCTACGTCTTCTGCTAGGTCTTTTAGCTCCGTTCCGTCTAAATTCGCAGATTGAATTTTTTTATTGAACTGATTCGTCCAATAAAGTTTTTTATTTGAAATATCTAGACACATTGACGTAATTCGACCTAGTTCTACCACTATATCTTCCAACTGAGAACCATCCAAATTGGCTCTTTGAATTTTTCCTGTTAAACCAGTTATCCAATATAATTTTTCATTTAATGTATCAACGATTAAATTAAAATCATACATAAAATCTTCCTCCCTTGTAACGAGCGTCTTCTGTAATTCATTTGTTATATCTCCAACATAGATTCCATCGTTATTGCTCCAAAATGCTTTTTTCTCTGGAATATCAAAAACATAAGCATTGGCAGGAATGCGATGTTTAAAAATGTTTCTTGTTACATTAGCAGTAGTGATATTCAAATCAAGTCCATATTGATTGGTCCAATAAATATCCTCACTGTCCGAAGAAAATTGAATGATTTCTGGTGAAGCAATAGGTAATTCAGAAGAAATAATAGCCTCTATTTCTTGGGTTTCGGCATTTAACTTTTCAATGCTTTGCTTCGTGCTGTTAGTCCAGTAAATATCTGTTTGCGACAATAGTTCTATATTTTTATTAATAAGGATTAATAAAAATAATAGGTAAAAATGTTTCATAATACGAAGGGTTTAAGGGGCCATTTTTTTTACAAATAGCAACCTAATTAATGTATATTCTTGAGCTTATAATTTATTCTGTTTTCTTGTAATCGCTAGCTAAGACAAAGATGATAGATACTCATAAAAACATCTTTTAATAAATACCAGAAATCTCCTTATCTCTCTTTCACCTACACTTATCTCTCATTAAATTCAATGTTTTTCATTATAATCCTTTTTTTTAAATCTTTTAATTATATTCACATTATCAAACAGACTCTCTACAACTGCTTTCTATATTTTGATGGCGGAAAACCATATTCCAACACAAA
>CALLVC010000187.1 GCA_938010785.1 uncultured Saprospiraceae bacterium | reverse complement strand
GCCGCATAAGTCTGATATAAATCTTGTGCTATTTTTTTCCAATCAAACGCGACCGACACCATCTTTTTAGCATTTTTTCCTAAAAAATCTATTTGATTTTGATGGTACAAATCATCACAAACATCCATGATACTTGCGATACAATTCGGTGTGTTATTTGGCAGTGGAATACCTGCATTATATGTTCTGATGTAGGAATTGATATTCGTTGCTTCGCTTGTAATACAAGGAATCCCTAAAGCTGCTGCCTCTAAAACTGCCATTGGAAATCCTTCCATGCGAGAGGTGTGCAAGAAAATATCAAATTGATGGAGGGTATGAAATTTTTTAAGTCCAAAAAGCGCGCCATGAAAGGTTACCTCGTCTATAATTCCTAAGTCAGTCGCCATTTTTTCCAATGCGGTGCGGTCTTCCCCATCTCCAATTAGCTCTAATTTCCCCTTTCCGCCATTATCTAAATACTTTTTGAATCCTTTCAACAATAAATCCAAACCTTTATGGTAGGTATCCAAACGACCTAAAAAACCAAAGGTCAATGTCCTGTCTTTTTTGGGTGTTAAATCTGCTGGTATTTGCTCAAAATCCATTCCATTGGGAATCAATTTTCTGTGCCCTAAATTGGTCATTTCGCCTAAATGATTGTACTCCCCTTCCCCTAATAATTGTACTGCTTTTGCATTTTTTATAAGGTATTTCTCTAAAAACTGAAAATATACTTTTTTGACCCATTTGTTCTTTTGCATGGCTGCTTTTGCAAAGGCACCATGTGGGGTAAATACATAAGGTATTTGTTTACGGTTAAGTAGGCGTGCTACTTGATAAAATTCTAAAATAAATGCCCCGTGGATATGGACAACATGATTGGTCGATAAATTATTTATCGCTTCTCTTAATTGAGGACAAAGGGTTTTATTTTTATTTTGTTGGAATAATAAAGTATCACAACTTCTTTCAGGATAATTAGCAATTAAGTCGTTAGCGATTCCCCAAATTTCAACTGACTGCCCTAAGTTAGCTTGGGTGCTAGCCAATTGGTGGACAACTCTATTGACACCGTTCATTCTTTCTGGATTTGCTTTTCCTAATACTAGGTGGATGATGTTAATGTTTTTCATAATAATAGTCTTTATTTTTAATCGATTATAGATTTCCTTTTTTATATAAATTTTGAAAATTCGAATGATATTGGAGCTTTTTAACTAGACGTTCTTTTCTTTTTTTCAATTGAAAAAAAAAGAAACAAAAAATTCTAGTTTGTTTAAATCGCTCCGCGTAAACAAACGGCAGCCGCCACCTCTATAAACGTGTTCCTAGACTGCTTTGCTAGCGTATTTCATCTAAAAACTAAAGTATTTTTTATTTTCACATAACGTTTAAATCAATTCGACAATAGCTGTTTATTTTTTAAATTGAATTCGAATAATTACTTATTTTTAAGGTGTGTGGTTTGTCGGATGGTTTCATTTTTTCCCAAAGGAAGTAAGCATAAACCATAAGCGTCAATAATTGACAAAGGATTAACCCTAGCAATAGCCCCGTAATGCCCCATGTATTAATTATTGGAAACGCTACTGCCAGACTGAATAAGGTCCCAACGCAATAGGCTATGAATATAGGCTTGGTGAAATGAATCGTTCGAAAGAAATATCGGATAGGATATCCGATGTAAACAAAAATATAGAGCAAGCAATATCCCCAAACAACGTAACTGTAGGAAACAAAGCTCGCTCCATATATCCAATGAATTAAATTGGGTGCTGCAATAGCCATAATCGCTAAAATGCTCAAGACTATTGCACCTATTTTAAGGCCAATTTTTAGTAAATATTTAGCTAAAATTTGAGGATTCTTTTGTAAAAAGAGTTGGGCGGCCTCCGCAGGTACGATGTTTTCCATTGCTAGAAAAAGAATGTGGCATAAGCCGACAATATTCTGTCCCATTCGTACTGCTCCTACAGCGGTTGTTCCTAATGTACTTGCCGCTATTATGATGAAAAAATTTCCAGAAAACCACTGTAGAATTGAGGTGCCCAACAACCAACTTGAAAAATGATAATGTTTCTTTAGCAGGTTCCCATAATTTGGTTGTATTGCTGATATATTTTTAAAGAAAAATCTTTTACTGTATAATAAAGTGCTTATCAAATATCCTCCACCAATCACTATTAAAGTATTCCATAAAGAAGTACTTTCTGTTAAGTAGAAATAGAGCAAGCCTAAAAAAATAATGGTATAATTAAGCGTATCCATTATTAGTGGCTTGGCATAGTTTTTAATAATAAAAAAAGTCTTTTTGATAAAATCTTGTAATAAATAGAAAAAGGCAATAACTACTATTATAGGGACATAAACCAGCCAATTGGTTGCCCAATCGTACGACAAGCCCACAAAAGTTAAACCACTTAGCAACAAAATCAATCCACTTCCAAAGACGGTTTGAATATTCCACAATGCATGGAAATAATTCTGTTGTTCTGCCTTATTTTGTCCAATTGCCAAAGTCATCAAAGGCTTCGTAATAAAGGCTTGCTGCAAGCTTAGCGCAAATAAAACGCCCATCCACAACATGGCAAATAATCCATATTGTTCCAATCCTAATAACCTGATTAATACCAATCCTAGTAGGAAATTTCCGCCGCTAACGATGGCTTGGTCTGCCAATACTAAAACCTTTGAAAGGTCTTGCTTTAGGTTAAAAAGTGATTGAATGTATTGAGTTATTTTCATGATATTTTTGATGATGGATATACAAGATGCTGTGCATTTTTAAACTGGTAGCGCAAACTTCAGTTTGTTCGGGATGCTAGCCTTTAGGCTAGTTTATTTAGTTTTAGCTTTACTTAAACAGGTCTAAAGACACTGTATCCCGAACAAGCTAAAGCTTGTGCTACCAATTAAGCGTAACTATACTTATTATATTTCTGGTAACCTTTAGAAGGCGCTGCGTCATTTAAAACCAACTGAAGGTTAGGAATTTTCCATTCTTCAAATCGGTGTTGAATCTCATTGATATATCTTTGATT
>CALLVC010000186.1 GCA_938010785.1 uncultured Saprospiraceae bacterium | reverse complement strand
AAATACTTTCCTACCTTTACAAAATTCATAGTTCATCATTCATCATTCATCGTTCACACCATGCGCGTAATCATTCAAAGAGTCAGCGAAGCCTCCGTCACCATCAATCAAAAAATAAAATCACAAATCCAACAAGGTTTTTTAATCCTATTAGGCATCGAACCGACGGATAAGGAAGAAGACATCCAATGGTTATGCAAAAAAATCAGTGGTTTACGAGTTTTTGGAGATGAAAATGGTTTAATGAACGTTTCGATTAAAGATATTGCAGGAGAAATGATAGTCGTGAGTCAATTCACTTTGCATGCCAGCACCAAAAAGGGCAACCGACCTTCTTTTATTAAGGCAGCCAAACCAGATATCGCGATACCTTTGTACGAGACTTTCGTCAAACAACTAGGCATGATTTCTGGGCGACCTGTTTATACAGGAGAATTTGGAGCAGATATGAAAGTTGCATTAATCAACGACGGTCCAGTAACAATAATAATAGATTCAAAGAATAAAGAATAAAATAACACGACCTACAAAAAATCCGTTAAATCCGTGGTCCAATCCTATCCTATAAGAAATAAAAACTAAAGAGACATTGCAAAAATTCTACGCCAACGGCAAATTATTATTAACAGGAGAGTACCTAGTCCTAGATGGAGCATTGGCAATAGCCTTACCAACAAAACTAGGTCAGTCTTTAACGGTCACCTCCAATAATAAGCAAAAATTAGTTTGGGAAAGTCAAGATTCCAAAAGTTATCCCTGGTTTCAACATACTTACACACATTTACATCAAAAAATCAACGATAATCCAATCGCTGAACGCCTTCGAGTCATTTTATTACAAGCTCAAAAGCAAAATCCAAAATTTATCAACAAGTTGGTGGATAACGTCACCACAAAATTGACATTTCCACGCAAATGGGGACTAGGAACAAGTTCCACCTTAATACATTTGATTGCTCAATGGGCCGAATGTGACCCTTTTGAATTATTATTTGAAGCATTTGGTGGTTCTGGATACGATATAGCTTGCGCAGGGGCGGGTGGTCCTATTAGTTATCAACTACAGACGAATCTCAAGCCCATTTTTCAGCGAGTAAACTTTAATCCAAGCTTCAAAAATCAATTATACTTCGTTTATTTAGATAAAAAGCAGGATAGTAAAAAGGGAATTGCTCGATATAGAGAAAAAGGGAAGGTTTCCGAAGCAAAAATCCAAAAAATATCCACCTTATCCACCGAACTTATCAACATCGGTGGATTAAATGACTTTGAAAAAATAATCGTGGAACATGAAAATATCATTGCTGATTTAATCGGATTTAAAAAAGTAAAATCCATCTATTTTAGTGATTATTGGGGAACAGTAAAATCATTAGGAGCATGGGGTGGGGACTTTGTTTTGGTGACAAGTGATAGAAGTGAAAAAGAAACTAAAAAATATTTCAACGAAAAGGGATTTAATGTGTTTTTAAAGTATAAGGAGTTAATTTTGTAGTAATTTTAATTTTTAATCACAACTTGTCCCGATAACTATCGTGGATAGTCACATAGTTTTTTCACATA
This sequence comes from uncultured Saprospiraceae bacterium, assembly GCA_938010785.1. GTDB lineage: Bacteria > Bacteroidota > Bacteroidia > Chitinophagales > Saprospiraceae > JAFMDF01. The sequence goes on along the minus strand of CALLVC010000186.1, from coordinate 13,007 downwards.
GAAAACATAGTTTTAGGTGATGGATAAAAAATGTGACCAAATAATTTTGAATAATCAGGTTTAGGAAATCTTATATCGTCAACCTTAACCGTCAACCTTTAAATAATGAGTACAGCAACTAAAAGTCCGGTAATGTTATATACCGAACAAACACCAAATCCAGAGTCTTTAAAATTTGTAACAAATAGAATGTTGTATCAAGGTACAGCAGATTTTAGAGAAGAGGAATTAGCAAAAGAATGGTCACCGATTGCAGCTGCATTATTCGACCAACCTTATACCAAGGGCGTATATGTTTGCAATAACTTTGTAACTATCACCAAGGAAATTAATTATGATTGGGCAGATATTATGTTACAAGCCAAAAAATTCATCAAGAATTATATTGAGGAAGGTGGTGAAATTATGAAAGAAGGTTTTGCTGAGGCAATGGCAGAAATAGAAGCAGAAAAAGGCGTTGGTTATGAATATTCTGGTGACGAAGCAGAGTTAGTACAGAAAATTAAAGATTTATTAGACACATACGTAAAGCCAGCTGTAGAAATGGATGGTGGAAATATTGCTTTTAAGTCTTTCAAAGATGGAATAGTTACCGTAATTCTTCAAGGTTCTTGTAGTGGATGTCCATCTTCTACCGTTACGTTGAAGTCTGGAATAGAAGGAATGTTACAACGAATGATTCCTGAAGTGAAAGAAGTAGTCTCTGAAATGGGGTAGTATTGAATGATAAATGGTGAATGGTAAATGGTAAATAATTTGACCATTCATTTTCAATAATAAAAAAGACATGGTTTGGAATCATGTCTTTTTTTATGTCTATTTTCGGGTTTTCAAAAATCTAAAAGTTATTCCGTTTACCAACAAACTTATCAACAGATGTTAAAAATTATTTCCTATAATGTCAATGGGATTCGTGCAGCGATAAAAAAAGGCTTAATAGAATTCATAGCCGCCAATGATTATGATATGATATGTATTCAAGAAACCAAGGCTCAATCCGAACAAGTCGATATGACTGCGTTTGAAGAGTTGGGCTATCACCATAATTGGTATTCTGCGGAGAAAAAAGGGTATAGCGGAGTACTTACTTTAAGCAAGCAAAAGCCTGATTTAGTTGTAAAAGGCATGGGAATTGAGGATTATGATAAAGAAGGACGTATGATTCGAACGGATTTTGGCGGAATTACCTTGTTGAACTGCTATTTTCCATCGGGTACATCGGGAGATGAACGACAAGATTTTAAATACGCGTTTCTCAAGGACATTTTTTTGTGGATAGAAGCTTTAAAAAAAGAAAGAGACCAAATCATTCTAGTTGGCGATTATAATATTGCACATACAGAAATGGATATTCACAATCCAAAAAGTAAAAATTCTGGATTCTTACCAGAAGAAAGAGCATGGATGACCAAATGGTTTGCAAGTGGAATGGTTGATAGTTATCGACATTTAAATCCAGAAAAAGTAGAATATAGCTGGTGGAGTTATAGAGCAAATGCCCGAGCAAATAATAAAGGATGGCGGATAGATTATCAATCTGTAACAGAAAATCTAAAAGATAAATTAGTAGAAGCATATCATATTGAATCTGCTCGACAATCTGACCATTGCCCGCTATATTTAAAATTGGATGTTTAGGGAAAATGAAAAAGTAAGCTGCGTTAATAATAAGTGGAAACTAAAAATAGGTAGGAATAAATTACGAATAATTCCCTACGGATTTTTAGCCTCACAGATTAATTGATTAAAATTTATTTATTTCTTACGCACTAATTTTTTTTGCAAAAATCATTTTCTACCAAATCCCTTAAGAATTTTGATATTAATAAAAAAGCGATGACGATGTTTATATCTTCATCGCTTTTTTCATTCAATCCGTTTCTTAAAAAACTTGCTAGAATTAATAGACTATTTTTCAACAACAAAAATCAAATCACTATCCTAAATATGATTAAATGATAAAATAATATAAAAATCAAAAGTCAATTTATTCGTTTTCTTCTCTTTTCAAAAAGATTCATCCTATCCAAATTTCCCTAAAAAGCTTAATAAATACTAGAGTTTACGCTAAAAATCGCATAAAAATCACGTAATCTAATTGTTTAAACGCATTTTCCTTGAAATATACTGGACTATGGTACAGGGCAACTTGAAATACACGATTCTCAGGGGCATTTTTTTCTGAAGATGATTCACTTTTCCACAGATGTTAAAAACTATGTGGAAAAAGTTAATAAGAAATAAGAAGTAGTTAGTAAATCCTAAAAAGGCAGTGGATAATGAATATTTGTAATATAGTTTTCAACAATACAAATTTTACAATCATAGAAGTCTAATAAATTTAGTGTCTCAAATTTAAAACATCTAAAAAGATAAGTTTCTCTTTTTACTAAAATGAATGCTCATACTCTATTTATAAAAATGTGTGATAAATTTTATAATAAGAATCAAGTGAAGAAAAACAACTAATCTCTTATAAGCTCATTTTTAAAAGCTCCCTATTATTTTATAAAATAATGACAATGTTATTTAAGAAATAGGCTGACCTTTGTGTTATATAATAATACTAGATTTATTCAGTTCATGATCAGCGGCTTATGGCTCACTAAATAATCAGATTAAAGATTATAAAAAAGAAAAATAACTAGTACTGTGTTTCAAAAATTTTAATTAAAATCCCGAAGGGATTGAACTTGAATAACCCCGAATGAAATTCGGGGTGAATAGAATAAACGATATGCGACAACCACGAAGTCGTTGAACTTACCTTGATTATGTTCAACCATTTCATGGTTGTGGGGAAAGGAATTCTTTTTCTGTCCCCGAATTTCATTCGGGGTTATTGTGGTTTAACCACTTCGTGGTTTTTGTAGTCAATTATAGGTTTAAACTTTGTTTACATAGCACTAGAATGAGTTACCCTTAAAATGAAATATTCAAAAATATTAGTCCTCTCTCTGCATGCCTAAAGGGTAAATTACCTAGAAAATAGCTGTTAGAATAGTGTCAGTAACTGTGGAGAAGGATGTTTATTAAGTAAGAGTTTATCACACTTATCCACAGAGAGGTGAGTACCTACTCAAAAAAGTAGAGTTAATAACAAAAAGGGAATAGGCTACTAACAGAATTGAGGTTGATTGCCAATAGTGAAAAAATGAAAAAGAACTAATAGAAAAGTTCTCCACCTAACTGTGAAGAAACTCATAAACTACTGATAACAAAGGTTTCTAGCAAAGAATAAGGTGTTAATAAATGATTAGAAAAGTTAAGAATGAATACATCAAGGTTTATAAGAAATTAATATGCACAAACTAACACGACTAATGATAGGGAGTTTTTTTTAAAATTTTTTTTATAATCCATTAATAGGATATTAGAAGTGTGTATAAAAGTTTGAAAATTTAAAAGAAAAAGTAGTCATGAAAAAAGAAGTACTCCAGCAAATCAATTTTTCTAAAAAAAATGTAGCTGCAAAAAGTTTAATAAGTAAGCCTGTTCAGATTTGGTTATTCATAGGAGTAGCGATGGTTTTTATTCAGGTCGTAATTGGAGGAGTTACTCGATTAACGGATTCAGGTTTGTCTATCACCGAATGGGCAGTCATTCAAGGAACAATACCTCCATTAAATGAGACAGAGTGGATAACCGCTTTTGAGCAATACAAGGTCGCCGCCAAGAAACAATATGAGACCATTCATGCAGATATGGATTTATCAGGGTTTAAAGTGATTTATTTTTGGGAATTTTTCCATCGATTTTGGGCCAGGACCTTAGGTTTTGTATTTCTATTTCCTTTTCTATTTTTTCTATGGAAAAAGCAAATTCCTAACTGGTTGTTGAAAAGATTGGGTATAACGGTCGGATTAGCTGCAATTGTGGCCACATTTGGCTGGATAATGGTCGCCAGTGGCTTAAATACGGATAATCGAACATGGGTAAGTGCTTACAAGTTAGTTGGTCACCTATCACTTGCGACGATTTTATTTGGCTATTTAGTCTGGACTTGGTTTATGGCTCGACAACCAACTACTGAAGATGCTCATTTGACTCGATTTAAAAAACTTGGTTGGGGAATAGCTGGCGTATTAATGCTCCAAATAGTTTTTGGTGGATTGATGGCGGGTATGCGAGCAGGATTGATACATCCATATTTTCCATTTTTCATGGAGGGAGAACGATTGTTTAGTGCATTAAGTGGAAGTGCGGCAGATATTGTTGATTATGAAGGAAATGCGTCAATTAAAGCATTTGTTCAAATTTTGCATAGAAGTACGGCTTATATTCTATCGGCAATGATTATTTACTTTTTTGTAAAAATTCGAAAAGAGAAGATATCGAGCCAACTTAGCATGGGTAATCTGTTGTTACTTGGCATGCTGGGTATTCAATTTTTGTTAGGGATATTAACAATTGTGAATTGTTTTGGCCGTGTTCCATTAGCTTATGGGGCGATGCATCAGGCTGGAGCTTTAATTTTGCTTGCGATTTTGTTATATGTTAATTTTCAATTTAAGGTAAGAGAACCAATTATTTAGAAATGAATATAATTATTTATATGTGGATAAATTTGTGGATAAACCTGTGAATAGTGGATAAGTTGGTTTGATATTTTAAGTTATACACATAGTTATCAACAAGTGTTAGTAAGTGATTTTTTAAAAAGATGATTTCATTTCTAAAATAAAAGTAAGATATATATATATATAATTATATTTTATTTTCAAATGTAATTATTTGACAGCTTGTTTTAACCATAAAATTGCCATGACGAAATAAAAGTGATAAATTTGTGATAGGATAATTTATGTAATTAAATACGTTTAATTTATTAAATTAAAACTTATTACAAAACTCACTTTATTTTTATCAAATACCTAGATGGAATATCAACTTAGGGAAGAAGGAAAATTCAAATACATTGAAACAGAGGGGAAGGGCGAAACACTAATGTTACTACATGGACTATTTGGTGCATTGAGTAATTTTCAGGGCATTATCAATCATTTTGCAAAAACGCATAATGTAGTAGTACCAATGCTACCTATATTTGACTTACCAATTAGAAAAGTAGGATTAGGAGGTTTGGTAGATCATGTGGTTGATTTTGTTGCTTACAAAAATTATGGAAAGGTGAATGTCCTAGGAAATTCTTTAGGAGGACATGTTTCCTTATTGTATGCATTGGCAAAACCAGAGCAAATTCGTTCTATTACATTGACTGGTAGCTCTGGGTTATTTGAAAATTCTTTAGGGTCTACGTTTCCAAAGCGGGGCAATTATGAGTTTATAAAAAATAAGACCCAGGATATTTTCTATAATAAAGAAGTAGCAACTAAGGAATTAGTAGATGAAGTATTTACAACTGTAAATGATAGAAATAAAGCGATTCGAATTATAGCTTGTGCAAAATCCGCAGTTCGACATAATTTAGGAGATAAACTTTATCAGATAAAAGCACCTACCCTATTGATATGGGGAAAAGAAGATACAGTGACGCCAAAATTTGTTGGGGAGAAATTCAAGGAGTTAATTGATAATTCTCAATTATTTATCGTAGACCAATGTGGTCATGCACCGATGATGGAACGACCTGAAGTATTTAATCATATTTTAGAAGACTTTTTCACAGAGTTAGCTAACCGAAAAGAGACAGTCTAGTTGAGGAATTAATTATACAACGATAATAAAAAAGCGGCAATCAAAATATTTTGATTGCCGCTTTTTTGTTGGTCAGGATTAAAGCCAAAAGTTTTATTTTGCCTTCAATTCTTTAAAATACTTCTCTACTAAAATTTTATAGTAAGGACGTAATGCAGGAGAAACAGATTTGTATAATTCGATTTCTGATTCTCGTTGCTTGATATATTTTTCAAGAGAAGGTGGCATTTTTCTTTCTTGTTGAGCAGCAGATTCTGCTTTTCGCTTATTGTCAAATTCTCTTTCCCTTTCAGCTTTCTCTGCTTCCAATAAACGAGAAAGGATTTGCTCTTGGCGTTTCATCATTTGATTAGTCAATCGCTTATTGACTAAATCTGTTTCCACTTTATCCATTGCATCCATGATTTCTTGCAAACCTTGAGCGTCTTTCCCTCTACCCTGTTCTTGCATTTTTTGCTTTGCTTCTCTAAGGGCTTTTCTAAGTGCAGCTTGTTTGGCTGCCATTTGCGCAAACTGTTTAGCTTGTCCTTTATCCCCTTTCATTTTCTCCATGGCGTCTTTCATTTGCTGCATTTGACCATTCATTTGCTTTTGCCCTTGCGATATTTTATCCATTGGGATTTTACCGCTTTTACCAGACTTCCCACCAGGCTTAGAGCACATCTGATTACCTGACATCATGCTAGACATTTGCTGCTGCATTTGGTCCATAACTTCACTTAACATCAACGCTAAATCATTCACATTTTTCATCGTACGTTGCTGATGGTCAGCAGCTTGTGGTTTTTTACGTTCTTCTAATTCTTCCAAGCTAGACTTCATATTAGAATTAATCTCCGTTACTTTTTCCGTTACAAAAGATTCAATTTGGAATACTCGCTTACTTAATTCTTGCAAACTATCTTCAATTAATTTGAAGTCATCTTTCAACTTATATTGCTGCTGAACATCCTCCACATATTTTGGCGTATTAATCGTATTAGAGCGAACTTCATTGATTAAATCTTCTTGGTCAAAAGATAAACCAACTAAATTTTCTAACAATTGTCTTAAGGCAGCCATGTCTTCTTCCATTTGTTCCATCTCACCAGATTGCATACCTTGCTGCATCTGATTAGCCATTTGCTTCATTTTCTGAGCTGCTTTTTTCTGAGATTTAGAAGCCTTCTTATTTTGCTTTTGTTGCATCTGTTGTTGACTCTGCTGCATATCTTGCTGCGCATCTTCCATCTGCTCCTGCTGGTCTTCCATTTGCATCGGCTTTTCTAACTCCTTATTTTTCTCTTGTAATTCTTCTGCTTTTTTCTGAATCTCTTCTAATTTCTCTTGAATTTCTTTTTGCTCTTTTTGTAATTGTTCTTGAGATTTCTTCTCCCCGTCTTTTTGGTCACCATCTTTCTTTTCACCGTCTTTGTTCTCTCCCTCTTTTTGGTCATCAGACTTTTCTTCTCCTTCATTTTTATCTCCTTCATTTTCTTCCCCAACTTTCTTTCCCTCATCGTCAGCATTTTCCTCTTTTTGTTCTTCTTCTTTGTTCATTTCCTCATCAGCCTTTTCTGTTTCTTCTGCTAATTTTTCTTGCTCCTCGGCTAATTTATTAAGCTTGTCAATTTGCTGTTGCATCTCATGCTCCATCTCTAATTGCTTGAACAATTCTTCTAATTGCTCTAAGTTTTTCTCCATTTGCTTTTCATTCATCTCCATATCTTCCATCATCTCCAAGGCATCTTCCTTATCCATTTTTTGCAGCAATTCTTCCATTTTCTGCATTAATTCCTTCATCTCATCCGTCATCAACTCATCAAATTTCTTCTGTAATTGCTCTTGTTTTTCTTGAATTTGCTCGTTTGGCTTATTATTATCTTGATTTTTAAGGTTTTCCTCAAAATCTTTTTTCGCCTCCTCAATCATTTTCTCCAATTCTTTCTGACGCTCTAATAATTTTTCCAATTCTTTTTTATCCTGCCAATTCAATTCTTTTTTCTGTAAGATTTCCTCTCTTACCTTTTTCATTTCCTGCTGTACTTTCTTACTTTCCTCTAAAGATTTTTCAAGGTTATCTTTAATATCTTCATTATTTTGCTCCGCTTGTGCGGCTAATTCTTCTAGCGTTGGCATCGCAAAAAGCATCATGTTAGTACGAGCAGATTTGCTACCATTGATAGCGTCATTATCAAAGATTTCAAAATAATAAGTTACTTCATCCCCTGGATTCAATTCCAAATCATTTAAATCCCAAGTATAATTATACTGCGTTTGCTTAGCATCAGGCTTTTTCATTTTGACGGTGGTCAAATCTCCTTGTCTACCACTTTCATTATTAATTCTATAATTAAAAGAAAGGCCCAATAAACCATAATCATCAGCTGCATCACCAACAAAGAAGAACAGTTTATTATTTAAACTATCTACAAACTTTTCTACATTGATAGTTGGATATTGGTCAGGAATGACCGTAATTCGATAAGAAATAGAATCAGCATTTGGTAATAAATTATTTGAAATAAATAATTTATATCCTTCGTCTTTTAAGGCTTTCTTTTTGTGGGTAAATAGTTTATCACTAAATCTGGTAATTGCCTCGCTTTCATTCTTACCAGAAAAAAGAATGTTGATATTATCGGTATGTTGAGCATTGAAAATCCAATCGATATTCGTTCCTAAAGGCAATACAAGGTCGCCAATATTGGATAATTCTTCATCTTTTCTTTGCGTATAAGCAGGATAATCCAACTTTACATCAAATCCTAAAATATTTGGTTTAGCCAAAACAGCTAAAGAATAATCATCAGATTCGACTCCACTAGAAAATAAATTAAAATCTGTTTTTTTCTGGACATTACTAAACTGATAAGAAAATTTACCCGCTTCTTCTTTGTTCAACCGATATTTGTAATTGTCGATATCAATGTAAACTTCATTTGGAAGCACCTCCCCTTCTACTTCTACATTCAAGGTATAATCACCAAATTGTACAACGGTTAAGTCTTCTGCATCTATTTTAAAATGAAAAGGCGCAGGCCGCTCAAATTTTGTGTCATTATTAATCAATCGATTAGAGCTATCCGTAATCATACTTGGAGCAGCAATCAACATGGTTAATAATAATAAAAGCGGTGGCAAAGCATACCGCAAATATTTTTTATTATTGGTTAAATCAATGGCCGCTTTGAAAGGCACCAATTTAATTTTTTCAGTTTTTTGATTGATACTCGCCAAAATTAATTCAGCGTTATTAGATTTCTCCGCTTGATTTTTTAATTGGAGAACATTTAATAATTTATCCTTTACGTCCCCGAAGTGGTCACCAATAACTTCTGCGGCCTGTTCGTGAGAAATTACTTTTCCTAAATTGAAGTATTTTAATAAAGGAATAATAACCCAACCAATTAACGCCGCAGCACTAATGCCAACGAAGGAATAAAAAAGTCCTTTTCGAACGCCAGTATCAAAATAAAAGAAATGCTCTAGCGTATTAATAGCGATAAAAAGCAGTAGAATTAATCCAATGCTATACAAGCCACCTCGAATCAATTGATTGACATAAAACTTACGAATAAACTGGTCCAGTTTGGTAATCAATAATTGATAATTATCCTTTTGATTTGCCATGGTATGAATATTTATAGAAGTCGGTGAAATTCAGTACTTAAATTGTATTAGTATAACGCAGAAAATTAGTTCTCGTTATCAAAAGCAACCATTAAAATAACCCTTTTTACAAATAAAAGATTATTACATAAAGTTTTTTAACATCTTGTTGTGTAAATAAAGACTGAATTAATATAAACGGTAGTGCAAATATTATACTAGTTATAGGAAAAGAGGTTGCTAAAGTAGCGGAAGGAAAGCGTTAAACCATGATGACTTTGAAAGTCATCATGGTTTAAAAAGGACGATATTTTATCTTTGAGGAATTTTAATAAAATATTGTTTACCCGATTTATTGGCTAAAGAAGTAGAAATCAACCAAGGATTATACAATTTTAACATTCGATAGGAGGTCCCGTATTTTTGAGCAAAATCTCCTAAGTTGGGAATCGTTTTATTCACTTCTACAACTGCAAAATTATCTAAAGGTTGGTAGCCTTCTTCACCAAGATTGAAGCCAAAATCTTCTGGATTTTGCATAATTTCTTTAAAGGCAATTATTCTAAATAAGTACCGTGAAGTTTCATGATTTAAATTTAAATCATAAAAGGTAGATGCCCTTTGAGCAGTCACTTCTTTTTTCAATCTAGTTTGACCAACATTATATGCAGCAGCAGCTAAAGTCCAGCTACCCATCATTTTTTTAAGTTTTAGAATATGCTTACAAGCAGCGCGAGTAGCCATTTCTAAATTGTAGCGTTCGTCTACTGTTGCCGATACTTCCATTCCATAATCTCTGGCGGTTGGGCGCATAAATTGCCAAAAACCTCTAGCTCCAGCAGGAGAAACCGCATTACTTAAATCACTTTCAGCTACAGCAACATATTTGAAATCATCGGGCACACCGTTTTCAGCTAGAATCTGTTCTATCATTGGAAAATATCGTTTAGCTTTTTTAAGGTTCAACATATTTTTTCCATGGCGATAAGAATTTTCTGTTAATTCTCTATCCAATCTTTCCCTTGCATCAAAATTATCCATGGGGACTTCCTCCCCTGCAAAGTCAAAGTGCTTATTTAGGTTTACAGGTTTTATTATTTGAGGTAATTTATGTGTATTGGACTCATTAGTATTTGCTTGCTGTTTTTCGTCAGAGCTCGTGTAAGACGCAAATAGTGCAAAAGTTAAAAAAGCAGCCACCGCAATAGAATAGTAAGAAATAGATTTCATATCATTTTAGTTTTACTCACCGTTGTTCATTTAATCTGTTGTTAATAGTATGCCAATTTAATGAAAATTGGAAAAATATCGTTGGTTTCGAGAAAAGAGCTTTATAAATAAAGCTAAAAGAAGAATTTTTAGTGGGTTTTTATATAATAAAAATAATTATATTTTTTATTTTATTTTAAAGTGATTCTGTTTTTATTTTTGGCTTCTTATATAAAGGAACGGTTGAACAAGGTTCACCAAACATAATACTTTTAGCGACGGGTTGTAATAAACGAGTTAAATCAACATAAGCTGAAAGTGGAACAGGTTTATCGCTACAACCTTTAATTACTAACAATTTATTTTCGTATTGATTAATATCTAATTGAGCTAAGGAATCAGCAAAAGATTTTTTATAAAACTCTTCAGTGGTTCCTTGAAAAACGGATGCAGCAATAGGAGTAGCATAAACAGTTACGAGCATATAAGCCCAAATGGGAATAATGGCATCAGTAGAACAGGTAATTAGCAAGTGTTTATTTTCATATTGAGACCAATCCAATTCTTTCAAGGCTTTTCTAAAGTCTTTTTCTTTTAGAATTAACTCCATGAAAAGATAATCCTTCAAGTCAAAGACAGCAATTTCTCCTGCTGGAAAAAAGTCTTCTAAGTTTAAAGTAATTAAGCCACTCGCAGCTACTCTATTGATTAATGGTTTACTATCCATAAGATTTAAAAATTAATTAGATACAACTATTTCAGAAAGAAACGCACCTACTAATAAATACAAGAATTGAGGAAAATAGGTTTATGAATAGTTGTTTTTCTTTGCTCAAAGAAACTAATAATACCTCTTTATTAGCTCAAATGGCGTACATTTCTCAGTTTAACAAATTTTTAACGGATAAAAGCAGCTTAAGATTAACAGACAATTATTAACTCTGCGTTAAAATCAGGAAGTTTGTAGTCCCTAATTTATGTCAATTTGTTGATTTTCGTTATTAAAAAAGTAAGAAGAAAAGAAAAATTGTCAATTCTTCTAAAAAACACTTAATTTTGCGTGCTTATGATAAACAAATATAAATTAAGCTTTTTATTTGGAATATTAATTTTGTTTGGAGCTTGTCGAAGTGAATTTGAAAAAATTCGGACAAATCCGGACCCTAAATTTCTAAAGGCAAAAGCGTTTGAATATTACGAGGCAGGAGATTATCAAAAAGCACAAACACTTTTTGAATTAATTATTAATAATGTAAGAGGTCAAGCAGATGCAGAAAATGTCTACTTTGCCTATGCTTACACACACTATCATCAAGAAAAGTTTGTGTTAGCGTCGTATTACTTTAAAAACTTCGTATCTACTTACGGCAATAGTGCGTATAAGGAAGAAGCGGAGTTTATGTCGGCCTACTCGCATTATAGATTATCGCCGATATATAGATTAGAGCAATCCTATTCCGCAAAAGCGATTGATGGATTTCAATTATTTGTAAATACTTATCCTAAAAGTGAAAGGGTAAAAGAAGCAAATAGATTGATTGATGAGATGCGGAAAAAAATGGAAGAAAAGTCGTTGGCAGAAGGTCAATTATATTACGATATAAAGCAGTATCAATCTGCGACTCAGGTTTTTGAAAATGTATTAAAAGATTACCCTGATTCTAAAGATGCAGAAAAAGTTCGCTATTTAGTTGTTAAAGCGCATTATTTATTAGCAGAGAATAGTGTTTATGAGAAGCAAGAAGAGCGCTTAAATGAAACGGTCAAAAAAGCAGATGCCTTTTTAGACCGATATGCAGAAAGTACTTATGTAAAAGAGATTAAAAAATTCAAAGCAGATTCAAATAAAAGTCTTAAAAAATTCAAAAATGTCAGACATAAAAACAAAAGTTCAAGGGCTTAATCCTAATATCCGAGCTAGAAACGTAAAAGATTTAGCAGCAAATACGGGTAATATCTATGAAGCTTTGGCGATTATTACAAGAAGAGCAAAGATGTTATCAATAGATTTGAAGCATGAGTTGCACCAAAAATTAGATGAGTTTGCGGTAAGTTCTGATACGATTGAAGAAATTCACGAAAATAAAGAGCAGATAGAAATCTCTAAATTTTACGAGCGACTTCCTAATCCTGCTATTATTGCTACTAATGAGTTTCTAGACGGTGAAATACATCACCGTTATAAGCAAAAAAGAGGAAGAAACGATTACTAGTCGCTTCAACTTATCAATATCTTCATTAAAATATAGGCTTTCGGAATTATTTACAAATCCTTGTAATTCTCCGAAAGCCTTTGTTATTTTTACCTTTATATAAATTTTATGAATTCATTAAAAGGAAAAAAAATTCTATTAGGTATCTGTGGAAGTATTGCCGCTTATAAAGCCGCTTCTTTGACTAGACTTTTTATTAAAGCAGGTGCAGAGGTTCAAGTTTTGATGACTGCTGCAGCTGCTGAATTCATTACTCCTCTTACATTAGCTACTCTTTCCAAAAATCCAGTACATTCTAAAGTAAGTGATGAAGATAGTTGGAACAATCATGTAGAT
>CALLVC010000185.1 GCA_938010785.1 uncultured Saprospiraceae bacterium | reverse complement strand
TAATAAAGTGGTCATTTTGAGGAAATATTTTTTTCCTAGACAAGGCATGAACCCGTACGGGTGAACCGCATAGCGGACGGGATGCTAGTAAAAAAGATGAACTCATAAATGGCTAATTAATTATTTTACTTTGCCTTAGTCGTTGATAAAGTATTGGATTGATTATTTGTAGACATAAAAAGGAAGTCGGTTGTAAAAAGAACGGTAGTCAATTAGTTAGATTTGAATCTATTTTAAAGTACCGATGAATCTGCCTGCAAAGCATTGATACGGATTTATTCATCACTTTACTATTCAACGACGAAATGAATTCGTCGGTATATCAAAAAAAATAAAGCATGCGTCAAAAAACGCTTTTTTTAGTACTTTTTTCTTGGATAACTTTTAGCACTTGCCAACCAAAAGTCAAGCAATGGTTTGTGAAAACGGAGGATATTTCTTTTGTGGAAACAGAGAAAAAAAGGCCTAAAAAATATAATGGTAGAAAAAAAGGCTGTAATGCTCCATTATCATATGCGCCAGACCCTGTTCATTTGGATCATTCTCCAATGCGGTATATTCGGGTGAATATGCATTTTATGAACCACACAGATAGTACCAAAAATTTTAACGAAGTTGCAGCAGTTACTTTTGCTAAAAAATTATTGAAGGCGGCCGAGCATGATTTAAAAAAGCTCATTAAGCCAGCTATTCCACCAAATAATCAAATTCCTGCATTGCCTAAGCAATACAAATATGTCTTAACACCATTACCTAATGACCCAAAGGATACGGGTGTTTATTGTCACTATGATGATGATTTATATTACTTTGTCAATAAAGGTCGAAATAGAAATAATTCTAAAAAAGAAGTCATCAACAAGTATGCAATTCAGGCAGATTCGGTGTTGAATATTTTTGTCATGCCCCATCATCCAGATAGTGTAAAATCTAAAAATTATTTAGTGTCAGGAACGGGGATTGCCTTACAAAATAATTTAAAAATTGCAGGTATTTATGAATCGGGCAATCATGATGTTTGGGCTTTCCGAGGTTTATTAAATCATGAAATTGGACATGTACTAGGCTTAAGTCATGCTTGGGGGTATGATGGTTGTGATGATACGCCTGTGCATAGCAATTGCTGGAATACTTCCAAAAAGCCACCTTGTGATACCATGGCTTCCAATAACGTGATGGATTATAATGCACATCAATGCGCATGGACGCCTTGTCAGATTGGAAAAATACATAGAAACCTATCCAAACTAAGTGCACGCCAAAGAAAATTATTAATTCGGACTTGGTGTACCCTAAATCCCAATAAAACTATTTATATTTCGGATAATATTCATTGGCAAGGCGCCAAAGATTTGGAAGGTCATTTAGTGATAGAAAATGGCGGTGTGCTACAAATTGATTGTCGGATTTCCTTACCCAAAGGAGCAAAAATAACGGTTCGTCCTGGTGGACAATTGATACTAGCCAATGATGCGTGGCTGCATAATGATTGTGGGAATGAATGGGCGGGTATTGAAATCGAACAATTAGGCAAGCAAAAAGGCGAAGTCGTCTTCAAAGGCAAACCAATTATTGACAATGTAGCTACTTTTATACAGGAGTAGGGGGAAAGGCAGAGAGGCTGAAATGGGTATTTCTGTTTATAATACGAAAGCTGATATTGAAAGAACATTAGAGATAATGGAACAACTGAAATAAGCTGCAATCGAGTTTGCTTTGTACTGACCAATGAACCCGCCTGAATGCGTAGCGAGCAGGTTTGTCGGTACTTTCATAGGATATGGAAATATTTTGTAAAGTGCTGATTTGCAAATATTTATAATGTTATTATTGATTTTAGTAGAAGAAGATTACAAAAAATAAATCTTTTTAATTGCTTCTTTTAAAAAAATGCCTTTATCTTTGTCTCATCAAAAATAACGATATGATAAATTTATTAAATAAAGGTTGGTGGCAAAATTCTTTACCAAAATAGGGTGAAGGGTAATGCTCGTTTATTTGTATCATATCAAAAAAGCGGCTTGTCGAATTTCACTCGGCAAGCCGCTTTTTTATTGCAATATAGTCAACAAGTAAATCCAGATACCGTAAACCGATAAGAATCCATTGATAAAAAATAATCATGATAGCAACCGCAAAAAAAATAAAGTTACAAACAGTCTTCAAAAAGCAATTGGCGGATACTGTTACCCCCATTACGCTATACCTCAAACTGAGAGCCCATTTTGATAAACCCATCTTATTGGAAAATAATGATTTCGGGCAGGCAGAAAGTTGTTTTTCCTATATCGGATTAGACCCGATTGCCAATTTTATGGTGAAAAATGGTGTAGTGACCAAAACACTGCCAGGAGCAGAAAAAGAGGAAGAGGTATTAACAAATTATACGGATGTCCCTACTATTTTTCAAGATTTTGTTAATCAATTTGAGGTAGAAGCAATCAATACCGAGGGTGCGATTAATGGATTTTTAGGGCATACAAGTTTTGATGGCGTACAGTATTTTGATACACTCAAATTTGATGAAAATAAACGACGATTTGATACCCCAGATATCAATTATTCTCTTTATCGTTTTTTGATAGCGTTTAATCATTTCAAAAATGAGTTGTACCTAATAGAAAATGTGCCTAATATTTATCCAGAACGAAGCAAAATGGATAAGTTGGAAAAGTTAATTCACAATCAAGCATTCAATACCTTTGATTTTGAATTAGAAGGGGAAGAATCCAGCAATATTACCGACGAAGAATTTAGAGAATTAGTACGCAAAGGAAAGCACCATTGTAAAATTGGAGATGTTTTCCAGATAGTCTTGTCTCGACAGTTTCAACAAAAATTCAAAGGAGACGATTTTCAAGTATATCGAGTTTTAAGGTCGATTAATCCATCACCTTATTTGTATTATTTTGATTGTGGAGACTATACTATTTTTGGGTCTTCTCCGGAAGCACAGATGCTGATTAGCGGCAAAACAGCTACTGTTAATCCAATTGCAGGGACTTATAAAAGAACAGGCAATGATGAGCAAGATGCCCAAGGCGCGAAAGATTTAGCAGCTGACCCTAAAGAGAATGCAGAACATATTATGTTGGTGGATTTGGCTAGAAATGATTTAGGTCGGCATTGTGAAAAAGTAGAAGTCAAAAGCTTAAAAGAAATTCATTTTTATAGTCATGTCATTCATTTGGTCTCCAAAGTAGACGGCCAGTTAGAAGACAATACCAATCCGATTCAAATTTTTGCGGACACCTTCCCCGCAGGCACTTTATCGGGTGCACCTAAATACAAAGCTTTAGAATTAATTGATGAATACGAAAATCAAAACCGTAGTTTTTACGGCGGAGGTATCGGCTTGATTGATTTTAATGGAAATATGGTACAGGCGATTGTCATTCGTTCGTTTATGAGTAAGGACAACACCTTGTATTATCAAGCTGGTGCAGGCATTGTGATTGACAGTGTGCCAGAAAGTGAATTACAAGAAGTGAATAATAAATTGGGGGCTTTAAAAAGAGCTTTAGTAGAGGCAGAGAAGATTTGAGGGGATTGACAGTTATTAACCATCACTTATTGACAGTAAAAACTATGAGAACTATATGTTTAAACAACTACTGTGACTAGGTGATAAAAAATAAGAAATATGAAAATACTAGTTTTAGATAATTACGATTCGTTTACTTATAATTTAGTCCAATATGTGCAAGAGCTAATTGGACACAAAGTAGATGTTTTTAGAAATGATGCAATTTCTTTGGATGATGTGGAGGTCTATGATAAAATCATTTTATCGCCTGGACCGGGGTTGCCAAAAGATGCGGGCATTATGCCTGAATTGATAAAAAGATATGCACCGACAAAAGAAATTTTAGGGGTGTGTTTAGGGCATCAAGCTATTGGCGAAGCCTTTGGAGGAACCTTACACAATATTGAAAAAGTATATCATGGCGTAGCAACGCTTATAGAAGTAGTGGACGGGCAATCCTTAATCTTCAGAGGACTACCGATTAGACCTGAAGTTGGACGCTATCATTCTTGGATTGTCGAGAAAAAGCACTTACCTGCTGAGTTGCAAGTAACGGCGGTAGATGTAGCAGGAACAATCATGGCAATGAGACATAAGACCTATAAAGTCTATGGAGTACAATTTCATCCTGAATCAGTGTTGACACCGATGGGTAAAGCGATGTTGCGAAACTTCTTATTTCCAACAGAAGCACAGGCGGTTAATTATACTGATGAATTGATTGCAGCAGGTAAGGGAATGGCGTAGGACTTCATTTGTTTTATTAACTCCTCTAAATCCGTTGTCTTCATTAATCCTTTGTATCTATTTTTTACAACGGATTATTGAAGGACAACGGATTTTTTTATTGCCTCTTCTTAAAATCTCGTTAATCTTTAAATTTCTTGTTCCTTTCCAGTAATTCTTATCGTCTAAAAAATACTTTTCTAAAAATTACTTACGTTAAGAAATCATGAAGCAACTACTAATTATTTCCATAGCAATTTTAAGTACCTTTTCTATTTGTGCCCAAGGCTACAATATCGCTGGTGGTATCCGAATGGGAACCGATTGGGGAATTACGGGAAAGTACCGTTTTGATAAAAAAGAGACCGTTGAAGCCATTATTCAATCATCAGCAGATAAGACTAAAGATGAAGTAATTATTACAGCCTTGTATGAAAAACACAATCCATTAATTGGGAAACGATTCAATTTTTACACAGGTGCAGGAATTCATAAAGGTTGGAATAATACCGTCAATGGAGAAACGACTTATAAAGACCCGTTTGGGCTAACCGCAATTGCAGGAATCGAATTTAATTTAGGCCGAACCAATGTTTCTTGGGATTTTAAGCCAGCCTTTAACTTAATAGGAGGAGAACGAAAGATGTACACACAATCAGGAATTTCCCTAAGATATGTCTTTCAAAAACGGCCTATTTTCAATCGAAAGAACAAGAAGAAAGACGACAAGGAGAAGTTTAATTGGAAATTCTGGGAGAAGAAAAAAGAAGAGGAAAAGAAAAAGAAGAATTGGAAATTTTGGGAGAAGCAATAGGGGAAATGGAAAGTTCAAGCTCAAGTTCAAGTTCAAGCTCAAGTTTACAAAGCATTGACAACCAATTACTTTAAAGTGCTTTTTTAGGGCGAACGAAAAGTCAAAATCGTAATATATAAACCTTTGAAAAATGGATAGTCGATGTTTGAAGATTGCATCTTCAAACCAATATTTTAGCAGTTTTTAACTTTTATCAGTCGATTACATATTATAAAAACGACTTT
>CALLVC010000184.1 GCA_938010785.1 uncultured Saprospiraceae bacterium | reverse complement strand
AGTTGGACCATAAGTGCCTCTATCAATGGTATTCAAAGCACCAATGGTTACCTGATTTCCAATAATGACCGTCCCTGTTTGAGGAATACGATGATGATTAAATTGTTCATCTTGGGCATAGCCGAATCCCTCTCCGCCAATCACACTATTAGACAAAATAAGGCAGCCTTCTCCAATTTCACAGTCCCAACCAATAATCGTTCCTGGATGAATGGTGGTCCTATTTCCAATTTTTGCACCATGTTCGATGACTACATTTGCCATAATAGAACATTCTACTCCGACAGTTACCCCTTGTTCAATGACTACATTTGGACCGACTTTAACAGAATCAGGAAGTGCCACACTTTCATGAATGATAGCACTTGGATGAACATTTTTAAAACCAGATTTATAATCATGGTCTCCATATTTCTGCTTTAATCGTGCATGAGAAACACCAATATTGGAACTAGAGATAATAGCTAGTCCCTCCAATTTACTTGGAATTTTATGGATTAAATTTTCTGGTAAAATGATTAAGGAAGCGATATTGTCTAGGGCCTTATTCAAGGCGTTTTCAGTAGGCACAAAAACCATATCCCCCTTTTTAGCATTCTCAAAAGAGGCAATATTTTGAACGAGTACCTTTGTATGACCTTTCAACTCAATCAACCTATCAGCAGGAGATTTTTCCAAAAATATTTGTTCCGCTGTAATTTTCATTAAAGTATATTTATATCGGTAGTTCTGTTGAATATTTTCTAACGGATAAACAAAAACGAGTCTCTAATTTTCCAATATTATTAACCAATGAAAGCTTATCTAATACAAATTCATTATAGGCTTTCATGTTATTTAAAGTAACTTTTAAGACAAAATCAGCATCGCCAGTTAGATGATAGCATTCCATGACCTCTTCAAATTCAATCACCTGATTGACAAATGCTTCTACCGCTGGTCGAGCATGCTCTTTTAAAGAAATATGGACAAAAGCAAAAATTGATTTACCCACTTTTTCGGGGTCCACAATAGCCACATATCTATCAATTACTTTGTCTCTTTCCATTCGTTTCATTCTGTCAAAAATAGGCGTAGTAGACAAATTCAATTTGGCGGCGATTTCTTTTATGGTCAATCGAGCATTGTGCTGTAATAGTTTTAAAATACTTAAATCAGTCGAATCTAAGCTATGCATGGTCTAGAATTTTATTATTTTCAAATAAACAATTCAAGCAAATTTAAAATATTTTTCTACGATAAACACAATAAAAATATTATTTTCCTTAAAAGGTGATAGCTATAGCAATAAATATTCTTTTTAGATAAATTTGTAAAAATTTCAACTTATACAAAATCTACTTACAATGAATAAATGTTATTTACCAGACCATTCGAGCATTAAAGAATTGACAGTTGAATATGGAAATGAAATCGCCAAAGTTCAATTTTTTCACAATAAGGTAAAAGACCACATTGATATTTTATTGGGACAAACCTATGTTCTACCTGCTGTGTTAGCGGCCTTTAGTGACTTTTCCGCAGCCTTAGCGGCCTTAATCAATCCAGCTATTTCATTTCAAGATGGGCAAGTAAGGGCGAAAGATATGTCCAATAAGTTTGACATTTATGATAAGTATTTTGAAGTGAATAGGGTTCAAAGTATGAGCTATGGTCAATTCATCCAACAGTATCTAGATACCAGTGCAGAATTGGTCAACGAATTCCAATATACCTCCATGTCTAGAGGAGAAATAGCCTATATTTTAAAAGGTTGGGAAGCAGCAAATCTGATATTATTAAGCGGTCAGCAAGCGCAGGAAAGGCATTTTTCGGAAGCTAAAATTGTAGAAGTAGCGCCTAAAGATAATGATGACCGAGCCTTATATCGTTGGAAATTGGCTCATCATGGCTTTGGTATTTTCATGATTTTCTCTGGTTTTGCCTTTGAAAAAGCAATAGCTGCAATTGAGCAAAATGATTCAGATGACATCATCGCAGATTGGTTGGATAAAGGCGCACATTTATTCCGAGCAACTACTGCCTGTATGGAATTTGGGAACAGCTTTACTGCGGCTGTATATAGAGGAGTAATTAGACCCGATATGAGTCGTGCCAATAAAGAAGCAAATTTACCCAATGGCTTTTCTGGCACTCAAAACCTTGAGTTTGTCAAATGGAGAAAACTAAAAGTTCAATTACTAAAATTGATAAAAGAAAAACAAGCAGAACTCTCCAACGAAGTAATGGAAAAGGTCGAACTTTTTAGAACCTATTATTTAGAGGACATGCACATTCACTCCATCATAGCAGGTAGAATGGTAGGTATTGAAAAGTCTCTTTTACAAGAGGGCATCAGTGCCAAAAAGGGCAAACCGATGTCAATTACCGCAGGTGATATGTTGCGAATGATGGCAGCTATGCGAGATAAGGAAACTGCATTTATTATGGGTAAGTGAGTTGAGAATTAAAAAACGAAGAACTACCTTTGGCTTTTAAAATCACAAAAGCCATTCCTTCAACTATGGATTCCACGCTCATTTTAGCCTTCATCGCCGCCTTCACTCTTGGTGTCAACAAGGGAGGCATCAAGGGTATCAATATCTTATCTGTAACTTTGTTGGTATTAGCCTTTGGTGCAAAAAACTCTACAGGAATTATGGTGCCATTGCTAATTTCAGGGGATATTCTAGCCGTAATTTATTTCAAGAAATATACGAAGTGGAAATACTTGGTTAACTTCCTACCTTGGATGTTTGTTGGGGTCTTAATCGCTACTTACGTCGGGAAAGACATACCAGAAACAACCTTTAAAAATTTAATGGCCGTCATCATTTTGGTGAGCGTGGTATTTATGTGGATTTCAGAAAAAAGCAATAAAAAGGTACTACCCAGTAATCGTTGGTTTAGCGGTTCGATTGGATTTGCCGCAGGGTTTACAACGATGATTGGAAATCTCGCTGGCCCTTTTGCCAATTTATTTTTTTTAGCCACCAGAATGCCTAAAAATGAAATATTAGGAACCTCCGCTTGGGTATTTTTCTTAGTCAACAATTTTAAAGTCCCCTTTCATGTTTTTTATTGGGGAACAATTACTTGGGATACCCTAAAAACTAACTTAACTTTGCTTCCCTTTGTGATAATTGGATTTATGGTTGGAATAAAATTAGTCAGTTATTTCAGCGAGAAATTCTTTAGGCAATTTTTGTTGATTGTTACCGCTATCGGAGCAATCTTAATATTTCTAAAATAGAAAAAGTCTATCTAAAAAGTTATAAATTTTCCATCATGTTAAATAGAATAGCCTCTTCTTTCTTAATCATCTTAACAGTTGCCACCTTTTCTTGTAAAGATGCACCTACCCTACCTGAAAATGAAATAGACGCAGAAAAAGACCAGCCTCCGAACGAGCGTTTTGGAGAATTATTTGAGCAGGTTCAATTGGAAAAAGTCTTCCCTGATGGAAAAACGTTTGTGGATTGTACACCAAAATTCACTACCAAAAGAATCATGGGGAATTACGAAGCTGACAAAGGAAGCCCAGATTTTAATTTAAAAGAATTTGTCCTGGCAAACTTTGAAACGCCTATCAAATATGCTTCAGGATTTGAAGCAGACACTAGTAAAAGTGTGGTAGAACATATCAATACGCTTTGGCCTATTTTGACAAGGGAACCTGATAATGAAAATGCAGGTAGTTTAATCAGTTTGCCAAATTCTTATATCGTTCCAGGAGGAAGATTTGGAGAGATTTATTATTGGGATAGTTACTTTACCATGCTGGGATTGCAAGCAGCTGGAAAGACGGATATGATTGAAAATATGGTCAAAAATTTTGCCTATATCATAGATAAAGTTGGGTTTATCCCCAATGGAAATCGTACTTATTTTTTAACTCGTTCCCAACCGCCATTTTTCGCTCGGATGGTGCAGTTATTAGCCGAACAAAAAGGCGACCAAGTATATATTGATTTCCTACCACAATTAACCAAAGAATATGAATACTGGATGAGTGGTGCGGACGCAATTTCGGAAAGCCAACCGACCAGTAAAAAAGTGGTTAGATTAGCAGATGGAAAAACTTTGAATAGGTACTGGGATACAGGAGATTTTCCAAGGGCAGAAAGTTATAAGGAAGACGTAGAAACCATTGCCGAAAGTGATAGGCCAGCAAAAGTCGTTTATAGTGATTTGAGAGCGGCTTGTGAATCAGGTTGGGATTTTAGTAGTCGATGGTTTAAAGACCCACAACAACTGTCTACTATCCACACAACGGATATAATCCCAGTTGATTTAAATGCATTGATGTACAATTTGGAAATGGTTTTGGCTAAAGCGCACGAATTGAAAAAAGATGAAACAACAGCCAATTCATTTAAAGAGATAGCAGCAGTAAGAAAGGCGACCCTTTTAAAATATTGTTGGAGCGAAGAACTAGGCTATTTCATGGATTATGACTTTAAAGCTCAACAACATACAGAAATTCCATCTTTAGCAGGAATGTATCCTTTGACTTTTAAAATGGCAACGCCGGAACAAGCTGCTAAATCAGCCAAGGTTATCAATGATAAATTTTTGAAAACAGGAGGTGTTGTTTCTACACTAACGGATAATGGTCAACAATGGGATTACCCGAACGGTTGGGCACCACTACAATGGATGACAATTGAAGGGTTAAGAAATTATAAAAGTGATGATTTGGCGAATACCATCAAAGAAAGATGGGTTAGATTGAATAATAGAGTTTATAAAAAAACGGGAAAACTAGTTGAAAAATACAATGTAGTGGACATGACTTTGGAAGCTGGCGGTGGAGAATATCCTGTGCAAGATGGGTTTGGTTGGACGAATGGGGTCTTGCTGAAATTGATTAGCGAGGAATAGGGTGATCGCTGGAAATCATTTTACATTCCAATTTTAGGTCTTGTCATCTATTTATGAAAAATAAAATTAAAACTTTGTTAGGGATTTCTATTCTTGGAAACCTGATTTTAGCTGGTGCGCTATTCTATTTGGTTCAACGACTAGGAGGTATTAAATTTATGGTACATAGAATTACAGCGGGCGGATTAGCTGGCGTTTATGAAAATAGAAAAAATTTATTTGACCATATGTCCATAGAAAAAGACAATATTATTTTTTTAGGAGATAGCATTACAGAATATGGTCAATGGGCCGAATTATTACAAAATTCTAAGGTAAAAAATCGAGGAATAGCAGGAGAAACTACTTGGGGATTATTGCGGAGATTATCTACTATTACGGAAAGTCAACCTAAGGCTATTTTTTTGATGATTGGAGTAAATGATTTTCTGTTTACAGACCGAACTGAAATTATTCAAAATTACACAAAAATCATTCAACAAATTAAATCAGAAACACCTAATAGTCAGCTATTTATACAAAGTGTCCTACCTATCAATACCAATGTAAAAAACACTGTATTCAATAATAAAGAAATCAATTTATTAAATAAATCTATTCAAGAACTAGCAGCAAAAGAAGGGTTGAAATATCTCGACATACACCGATTATTAAAGAATGAAAAAGGAGAATTAGACGCTAATTTCACGGCGGATGGTGTACATATTAATGGAGCTGCTTACACCATTTGGAAAGATGCTATAATGCCTCATATTTTAGCTTTGGCTTCTAAATAAGTCTATGAAAGTCCTTATCATTAGCAATTATAAAGACGCTTATAATTCTGTCAGACCAGAGGGAGAACTATTTATAGGACTACAGAAACTTGGCGTGAACATCACTATCATGACACAAAGTGATGCTCCTTTTATTCCAAATTTTCTGAAAGCAGGAATTAGAATTATTAACTTTCATCCTACAAAAAAAATAAGTTGGTCAAGCATCCAATTTATTCGAAAAGAAATTCAAAAGGGGCAATACGATATTCTGCATTTATTCAACAGCAAAGCCATCTCCAATGGCAATTTTGCAGCTATCGGTTTACCCGTAAAAGTACTTGCCTATCGAGGGGTAATTGGTGGTAGTCCTTGGTATAATCCAAATACCTATTTAAAACATTTACATCCTAGAATAGATGGTATCACCGCCGTTTCTAAATCTGTTCAGCATTATCTACAAAAGCAAGTTTGGGGAAACAAAAATAAAGTAACTCAATTTTATAAAGGTCAAAATTTAGATTGGTACAAAGATGTAGTCCCATTAGATTTAAACACCTTAAAAATTCCTGAACAGTCGTTTATAGTTAGTTGCATTGCCAACAATAGAACTTGGAAAGGAATCAATTATCTCATTGAAAGCGCTGCATTCCTGTCTCCTAATTTACCCATTCATTTTTTATTAATTGGTCGTAAAATGGATACAGTTAGAAATTTAAAATTAATTGACCAAAGTCCTTATAAAAACCAATTTCATTTATTAGGTTATAGAAAGGATATCGTCAATATTTTGGCGGCTAGTAGTATTTATATTCAACCTTCAAATGAACATAAGGAAGGCTTGGGGAAAGCAATTTTAGAGGCTATGAGTTTGGGCATACCGCCTATTGTAACGGATACGGGAGGACCGCCAGAATTTGTTGCAGATGGAGTTGCGGGTTTAGTTATCCCTAGTAAGAATCCTAAAAAAATTGCCACAGCTATATTAAAGATGTATGAGGATAATTCCTTTAGGCAAAATCTTGGAAAGCAAGCAAAAATGGTCATTGCTAATCAAATGAGTCTAAACAATTCCATTTTAGAACTGAAAAAGATTTATGAAAGTTATTTGTAAGCAATGATTTGGTAGGTACGCAGGTAAGACTTTATTCCTTAATCCCGTTATTTTCAACTCTTGTGGTAATATAAGTTGGACAGTTGGAAGTAGAACAGTTAAAACTGCCTTCATAGGAAATACCAGTTGGCAAAATAACAAATAAATAATCCTTATCCTCTGTCGTTCCGCCGAATAATAAAACAGGTTTAGGTACTATTCATACTGCATAGGAGTTGCCAAATATCCCGAAAAGGAAAATCAAACCATTATTATAGAACTAAATGATAGGGTGGGTAATATAAATTATACGGAATTAGAAAATCTATAAGCCATCAACAGACTTATTTGGGGAGCAATAAAAAAAATAGTACTATTACGTTTTATTTAAAATCATATATTTCGAAAATAGTAACGTTTTATGAGCTATAATACCTTAAACCTAAAAGTAGAAGATTACATTCTAACATTAACGCTTAATCGTCCAGATTCCTTAAATGCATTTACTGTTGAAATGGCAAATGAACTGATTGATGTTTTTAATAAAGCGAGTGAGGATGATGACATTCGAGTGATTATCGTTACGGGTGCAGGTAGAGCCTTTTGTGCAGGGATGGACTTGTCTGTGGAAGGAAATGTATTTGGATTAAACGAAACATTAAATCCAACCATGGAGGATATGCATAATCGCTTAGCAGACCCAGAGATGATTGAAGGAGTAAGAGATACAGGAGGAAGAGTCAATCTAGCTATTTACGAATGTAAAAAACCAGTGATTGCTGCCATCAACGGCGCAGCCGTAGGTATTGGCGCAACCATGACTTGTGCAATGGACATCCGTTTAGCATCAGAATATGCACGAGTTGGATTTGTTTTTAACAAAATTGGCATCACTCCTGAGGCTTGCTCAACTTGGTTTTTACCAAAAATTGTAAATATTTCTACAGCCCTAGAGTGGGTATATACAGGTGAAATTTTAAAACCAGATACACTCCTAGCAGCAGGTTATATCAAAGCAGTTCATCCAGCAGGAGAACTTCTAGATGAAGCTTATAAAATCGCCAAGAAAATAGTAAAACATAGCCCAGTTGCCGTCGCTTTAGCCAGACAAATGATGTATAGAAATTCTGCTCAAGACCATCCAGTAGAGGCACATAAAGTGGATTCTTTAGCTATTTATTATGCTAGTATTGCGGATGGTAAAGAAGGTGTTAAATCATTTCTAGAAAAAAGAGCACCTGAATTCAAAGGGAAAGCCTCTGAAATGCCTGATTTTTATCCTTGGTGGAAGCAGAAGCATGTTTAAAATGATATAAATTAAGCTGCCATCTTCTGCCCGTCGCCTTTGCTAACTTGCAGGAGTGATTGGTTCTAATTGCTTATTGGTTTTACGGGCTTTGTGACCAAATCATACATCATACCTGCATACAATCTAATTTCTGACACCCGACACCTGAAACCTAGCACCCGACACCTAACTCAACACCCTATCAATTCAAAACGATGAACCACCAAAACACTTTTTATCCAGCCATTGTATTCGTCTTGACACTATTCAGTTGTTCTAATGCTTCTACTATTAACAGTGCCGAAAAGATAAAACCTAAAGAACAAGAGACTGCTAGCATCAAAAAAACAGCGTTTAATGTTTGGGCCGCCGCCGACCCTCATGTAACCGTAGATGCAATTCACGGAGTAGAACCTTTGCAATTAGCGATTAGGCAATCCGAAGGCTATTGGGATTTCCTCCCCAAAATGGAATTAAAACTAGGAGGCATACCTCCAGCTTTTGATTGGGATATTATGTTATTAGCAGGAGATTTTACCTCTAGTCAATTCCCTCCTAAGGATGGAATCAAAGAACTGTCCAATTAAGACATACGTTTCTTGCTCCTCAATAAACTTGTTTTAAGTATTTTCCATTGCATCATTAGCATTGTAACTTAATCAATTATGAACCAAAAATTTTCAATTTACCCCCTATTATTGGTTTTTATATTCTTTAGTTGTTCTAGCGGAGAGTCCTATCTAGAAATAGACGCCTTAACCACTAAAGTACATACAGAAAGGACGGCCAATTATACGGAAACTCGAAATGCCTATTTTGGGGATTTTCACATCCACACAAGTTGGTCTTTCGATGCCTTCATCTATAATGTCCGAACTAGCCCAGATGATGCCTATCGTTTTGGAAAAGGAGAAGCTATCCCACATGTTTCTGGAAATCCTATTCAGCTACAAAGACCTCTAGATTTTCTAGCAGTTACCGACCATTCTGAGTATTTAGGCGTCATGATGCAAATGAAGGATAAAAAGAATCCTTTATCAGAATTACCCATTGCTAAAAGTATCAATGACCCAGACCCTACCATTTCTAAAAAATCATTTGGAAAAATAGGCTTTAGCATTGCGACCAATTGGCCTTATAAAGAATTAATAAAAAAGGATGTCATTCAAAATACATGGGAAAAGATTGTTGCCGCAGCTGATAGACATTATGAACCTGGAAAATTCACCACCTTCCCTGCCTATGAGTGGACTTCCTCCCCTGCTGCTTATTTTAATTGGCCTCAGTATGCTAGAAATATGCATAGAAATGTCATTTTTAAGGGTGGAAAAGTATCGGGTATGCCCTTTTCTTCTTTTAATTCTCAGAATCCAGAAGACCTTTGGCAATGGATGGAATTACAAAGAACCAAAGGAATAGATTTAATCGCCATTCCGCACAATGCAAATATTAGCGATGGGAAAATGTTTGCCCCAACCACTAATGATGGTGACAAAATGGATATGGCGTACACCGAAACAAGAATGCGAAATGAACCAGTTGCCGAAGTAACTCAAATCAAAGGTACTTCAATGGCACACCCTGCCTTATCTCCAAACGATGAATTTGCAGATTTTGAAATTTATCAATATACCCTAGGTAGAGGCGAACCAAGAGTTCAAAGTCAACCAAAAGGTAGTTTTGTTCGAGAAGCTTTTAAGGATGGATTGGCATTAGCTCAGGATGTTGGAAGTAATCCTTTTAAATTTGGGGTCATTGGAAGTACCGATTGTCATAATGGAGCTAGTAATATAGAAGAAGATAACAATATCGGAAAATCAGGTCTACAAGACCCTACTCCCGAAATAAGAATGAGTGATATGAAATCAGGTACGCGCACTCGAAAAGGTGCAGTTGGAGGAGTGGCAGGTGTATGGGCGAAAGAAAATACTAGAGAAGCCATTTTTGAAGCTTTTCAACGAAAAGAAGTATTTGCTACCTCTGGTCCTAGAATTAAAGTGCGCTTTTTTGCCAGTTGGGATTTTGATAGTTTAAATTTAGCACAAGCGAATTTAGATTCAATAGCCTATGCTTTAGGCGTACCAATGGGTGGCGATTTAAAAAAAGAATCAATCGAGACAACAAAAGCTCCTTCCTTCCTAATTACAGCTATTAAAGATGGCGAAGGCGCAAATTTGGACCGCATACAAGTAATAAAAGGCTGGGTAGATAAAGCTGGACAAACCCATGAAAAAATATTCAATGTAGCTTGGTCTGATAATAGAACGCTAAATCCAGATGGCAAGCTTCCTGCCGTAGGCAATACGGTCGATTTAAAAACAGCTACTTATTCCAATGATATTGGAGCGATAAAACTACAAACCATTTGGAAAGACCCAACATTTGATGCTAGTCTATCTGCATTTTATTATCTTAGAGTTTTAGAAATCCCAACACCAAGATGGACCACTTATGATGCAGTAACATTAGGCGTCGATGTCGCTAAAGATGTACCAACAACCATCCAAGAAAGAGCCTGGAGTTCCCCAATTTGGTACAACCCTAAGTAGTAATTATCAGGGGTGCACCCACCCCAAATATCGACCAATTAGCCAGCGAAGGTATCCGATTTACCAACTTCAATGTAGAAGCAGAATGTACCCCTTCTCGTTCAGCGTTGATGACTGGTCGATATGCAGTTCGGTCAGGTACAACCAGAGCCGTACCCTGAGCAATAAAGTCTAGTGAAAATATAAAATTCTAAAAATGATATATAAAATCGGACAAGGCTTAGTTGTGCTGTCGTTAAGTCTATTATTCTTAGCCTATGCTAACTTTGGTCCAACCGCCTTGCAAAACGAAAATATCGTTGGCTATAATCCGTGTCCCTTCACTAATCCATGGTAAAATAAATACCACAGATTAGTGAAGGGACACGGATGATTTTTAGTACTTTAACTACTGCTCTATTTTTTGTCTAAACATACTTATATCAAATTTGTTATAACAACTCAGAATAGTACTAGATTAAAAATATAACATGAGCGCAACAATACAAAAGTCATCCTACTTCATGAATTTTGAGGAGGATTTAGTCCAACAATTTATCCAACAAAACACCACTCCAACTAAATCCAAAGAAGAAAAAGCAATAGAACTTTACTACGCCGTCAGAGATTTAATCCGCTATGACCCATATACCTACAGTTTTGAAAAAAGCACCTTCCAAGCTTCACATGTAATCGAAGCAAAAAGAGCTTGGTGTGTACCAAAATCAATCTTATATACAGCTTGTTGTAGAGCAATTGGCATTCCAGCAAAATTAGGATTTGCAGACGTTCGGAATCATCTTTCCACAGAACGAATGCGTCAAACTATGAAAACGGATATTTTCATTTGGCATGGCTATACCTCGGTTTTTTTACATGAAAAATGGGTGAAAGCGACCCCTGCTTTTAATATTGAATTATGTGAAAAATTTGGTTTAAAACCTTTAGAATTTGATGG
>CALLVC010000183.1 GCA_938010785.1 uncultured Saprospiraceae bacterium | reverse complement strand
AATGAAATAGTAAACCGTATCGGTTATTGTATCGCAAGGATTCTCCAATAAGTCATCTGGGCTAATAGCGATAGAACAGCCGCTACCCATCGGAATGGTGACTTCATCATTACAGAAGATTGGCGTTTCTTGTACGCTTATCGTTGCAGTAGTTGTCTTAGCCGTATCCGATTTTAATTTGTATTCAACTTTGTATTGTCCGATAGCAAATGGTAAATCAAAAGTTTTATCAATCGCCAGACAAGTATCTTTACAAAGCGCTTCATGTGCATTATAGATACGAACAAATTGACTGTCTTTTAATGCTGTACAACCTGATAGGACGGTCGCAGGGCGAATCGTCAATACTTGATGCGTTTGTTCACAAGCTAATTTTGCTTGTAAATTGACTGCATTTAAAACGATGTCACTTTCTTCACAGGTCGCTGTGGACCGCCAACCTAATGCTTTGCTATTGTCTCCATTTGTTTTAAACAAGAAGGTTAAGCAGCCTGAAGGATTGAGGTCAGGGTCACAATTGGCGCTTATCCATCCACCCGTTTGACTGATGCCTGCGCCACTCCATTTGGCGATTGGCGTACCAAGCGTATCTTTTCCTTCAAAGACACATAAGGTATCTCCTGCGGCTACATCAAATTCACTAAACGTAATTTTTAATCGTTGCCACTGATTCATCGGGCAAAGTGTTTGTGCCGTACGACAAGCTGTTGTATCTACATATAAACTATGCACGGTGTAATTTTCGAAGGAAGTCCCTGCACAACTTATTTTATTTTCCGCAATACTCGTTTTAGAGAGCGTTTGCGTAATTGTTGGAATAGAATCCGCTGGTGGAGGAATACCATCTGTTGTGGTCATTATTGTTGGACAATCACAAATATTACTTACGGTTAAGGAGACAAAGTCATTTGAGAAAGCACCCGTATATCCTACATTAGATTGATGGGTTACTGTTATTTTGTAGACATAGAATCCATTTTCTATTCCGACGTAAGCCACATTCGTATTCAATGGAATTGGACTTAAGCCACTGGTCAGCATACCTGTATTTTGGGTAACCGTCCAAGCATCATTGGCGAGTGGAGAATATATAGTCACCTCATCTTGGGCATATCCATTATCTAAACAAGTACAAGCATTTAAGATTCTAGAGGTGAATGATCTAATCTGGATAACCGCAGGGTCGTGGTCATCTTCATCTGTGATGCCATCTCCGTTAGCGTCTGTTCCATCATCATTAATGTGGTTATCTTCACCCGTATTTATTCGTCCACCGGTATCATTATTATTGGTATCTGCTTGAGAATCGGCATCGGTTTCATTGGGTCCACCGATGGTTGAAGCGGCGTTACCAATTTCTGCAAAATTGACAATCTGAGTACCCGTAAAGCTAAAATCAACCAAAAATTTCAGCGTGAGTGCAATTGGACTAGCTCCAACATTTAGACTGTCTATTTGGGTGGTAACTTGTGCGCCATTACTGACCCAATCATATGGATTACCCGTTGCTGCAGCAGTATTAGCGGTAGGAGAGAATACCAGCCCCATTGGTAGATAATCACCAATTTGTATATCATATGCCGTCATATTCCCTTGGTTGTAAATAACGATTTCGTATTCCACCGTATCTCCAGGAATATAGAAGAGTGGGGGATTGACTACTTTTTTGGTCAATGCCAAATCGAAGATTTCAATTACTTCAAAGTCAGAATCATCTTCGTCCTCATTATCATTATTGGTCGTATTGTTATCCATGTCTCCGTCGTTGGTGGGGTCGGAGTCGGCATGGCTATCTATATCATCATCAGTGGTATCATTTCCTTCATCGTCTTCACTAGCTGCAATTTCACCAACGTTTTTCCAAGCGTTTGCTTGAGTACATGGCCCAATGATAAATTCGATGGACAGCATAGTCGAATCTCCTGGCTGAATAGTGCTAGTAATAGTTGCCATAGCAGTACCACCTACGAGCGACCAAGTAGGGCTATTGGAAGGTGCTAAAGTATATCCACAAGGAATATAATCGTTGACTTGGATATTCATAGCAGGTACATTCCCTTGGTTATAAACCGTATAATCAAACTTGATGGTCTGGCCATAGGTAAATGGTCCTACTGCTGTAGTGGTTTTTTTCAAGGCTAAATCAAAAATACGAATAATGGCAGGGTCATGGTCATCTTCATCGTCGATACCATCCCCATCTGTTTGGTTATCGGTTACACCTTCTGGTTCACCGCCCATGTCGTCGGTTGCATCCAAATCTGGCTCACTATCAGCATCATTTCCACTCATATCATTACCATCTCCATCTTCGCTTGATTGGATTTCACTAATATTTGTAAAATCAGCTGCTGTGCCAGGTATGGTTTGGTTTAATACCAAATATAAATCTATTTGTGAACTGAGTCCCGGTAGAATTGGGTCTTCAATCAACGTATTAACCATAGTGCCAAAAGGCGTCCAGTCTAAATTAAGTGTTGGGTCGAAAATAAGTCCAGCTGGAATATGGTCAAATACATAAATTTCATCAGCCGTAACATTACCCTGATTGACTACCGTAATCAAATAATGAATCGTATCGCCATATTCGAATGGTCCAACGGATACAATTTCTTTGATTTGTGCTAAATCAAAAATTTCAATTTCTTCAAAATCAGAATCATCTTCATCTCCGTTTTCATTGTCTGTGGCATTGTCTTCCATATCTCCGTCATTGCTCGGGTCACCATCGGCGTCACTATCAATGTCATCATCGGTCGTATCATTCCCCATGTCATCTTCACTTCCACTAATTTCTCCTGTGTTTTTCCATCCTGTTGGGGCACCACAGGGTTGAACGATTAAGTCTATGGAAACTATGGCTGAATCACCAGGGACTATAGCCGTAGTAATAATGGTGGTACTGGTATCGCCGATTGTAGACCATAATGGTGAATTGTTTGAGGCAACCATATAACCACATGGTGTTAATTCTGTTATTTCGATATTATTGGCAGTTATATTTCCTTGATTGTAAACTGTGAAATCAAAAGTCACTACGTCACCATATTTGAATGGCCCCATATCCATAGTGGTTTTGTTTAAAGCTAAGTCGAAAATGTTGATAATGGCAGGGTCGTGGTCATCTTCATCATCGGTACCATCGCCATCCGTTTGATTATCCGTTGAGCCTTCTGGCTCGCCACCTTCATCATTTCCAAAGTTGCTATCTGGAGTGCTATCTCCATCATGTCCCATCATACCCGTGGTATCTTCTGCCATGGTTATTTCTGCAATATTAGTATAATGGTCAACGCCTCCAGCTGTATTTGCTAAGGTTAAATTAATTGTCGTTTTAGCAGAATCTAATGGTAAAATAGGACCTGCGAAATTATAGTTTACGATTGGTGCACTTCCTGTCCAGCCTGTATTATTTCCAGAGGAATAGCTATATCCAGCAGGAATAGAATCGGCAACTGTAATATTAGTAGCGGGCACATTTCCTTGGTTATACACCGTTATTTCAAATTCTATGACATCGCCATATTGATATGGGCCTGGGGTCAGAATGGTCTTGATTAAAGCTAAGTCGAATACTTCAATGATTTCAAAATCAGAATCATCTTCGTCCCCATTTTCTCCGTTTGTTGAATTGTCATCCATGGGGCCATCATTGGAAGGGTCTCCATCAGCATCACTATCAATATCGCTGTCAGTGGTGTCATTTCCATCTTCATCTTCACTCGCACTAATTTCCCCTGTATTTTTCCACGCATCGGGTAAACTACATGGCTGAACGATTAAGTCAATAGAAACGATGACTGAATCATCTGGTTGGATAGTATTCGTAATTATCGTTCGAGACGTATCAGCAATCGTTGACCACAAAGGGCTGTTGCTTGGCGCAACCATATACCCACAAGGAGTGACTTCACTAATTTCAATATTTTTTGCAGGTACATTTCCTTGATTATAAACAGTGAAATCAAAGGTGATTACATCACCATAACTAAATGGTCCTGTTGCTGAAGTTTCTTTCTTTAAGGCTAAATCAAAAATGGTTAAACCTTCTGGGTCACTATCGTCTTCATCTTCTCCAACTTCTGCATCTCCAAAAATATTGTCATCATCTGGGTCACCAGGATTTGGTACATTATCATTATTAGGGTCTGTGTCTCCGTCACTATCCATATCATTGACGGTGATATCAAATCCCATAGTGTCTTGGAAAGCTGAAATTTCTGCAACGTTAACAAGGTTGCTTGGCATCGCACCCGGTTGAACGGTCATGGTAATAGGTATATTCACAGAATCTCCTGTTAATAGGGTATCGCCTATTACTATCATTGCTGTGCTACCCATGTCCACCCAGTTTGGCGATAGCCCAGCATTTAATGCTAATCCTGCTGGAATATATTCCGTGACTTTAATATTTGTAGTCGGTACATTTCCTTGATTATATATCGTAATGGTGTATAAAATATCTTGCCCTACTTTAACTGGCGCGGTATTAAGCGTTGTCTTTTTTAAAGCTACATCTGTTACTTTGATGTATATAATGCCTGGGTCGTGGTCATCTTCATCGCCATTTGTGCCATCAGTTAGATTATCTTCAAATGGCCCATCGTTCATGTCGTCTGAATCAGGTGTTGAATCAATGTCTGTTGGGTGGTCACCTTCGCTATCTTCCGCACTAAGTATTTCAGCGAAATTAAGCGCAAAGGAATCCGGTGGAATTCCTGTCAATTGGGTTAAAAATCTTATCGTATCCGATTGACCTGCGGGTAGTGAATTTATTTGGTTATAAGCCCAGAAAGTGGTGCTGTCTGTCCAATTAGGGTCTACTGGTGTTATTTCTGGAGCAGGATGGTCTGCTACACTAATATTATAAGCGTCCACTTCTCCTTGGTTTTCCACCACGATACAATATTCTATAAAATCGTTTAGGTTAACTACAGGTATCATTTGACTTGGACAAATCATCTTTTTTAAAGCTAAATCAAATGTTTCCAAGGTAAACATTGCCATATCTTCATCATCTTCGCTTTGGTCACCATCATCATTATTTTCCTCAGAATCAATATCTTCTTTGTTTGAATTACTTATTTCAGCGGTATTTATTTGTTTGCCATAATCTACTAATTTTGCCTTTATTTTTAAGGTGTGGCAAGCACCTGATGCGATGGTTCCAATGTCCCAAAGACCTCCGCCTCCGGGGGTATAAGTTCCTTGAGTAGCGGTATAACTAACGAACATGACACCCGCAGGTAGCATATCGGTCACTTGCACCATGTCGGCATCATGAATCAATAAACTATCTGTATCTCGTCTATTACAGACATCAATTTGATAGCTGATGGTGTCTCCAAAATTAGGAACAGCATCTATTTCACAAATTGTCTTTTCTAATTCTAAATCTACACAATCAGCTTGTGTAATCATTATCGTATCAGAGGCACTTGGACACATATCGGTGCTCCTAAAACCTTTGACAATATACTTTCCTGGTTTGGTAGCACCTACCCACATTTCGGGTACGGTAGAGGCTTGGATAATTTCAAAACCTCCATCTAATAAGTACCACTCATAATAATCGTAACCAGCGGTTGCGGTTAAGGTGTTGGTTTCGAAAGGGGCACAGATGTTGGTATTTCCTGTAATGTTAATCATACCAACAGGTTTGACCTCTACGGTAACACTGTCTGTTAAAATACAACCACCATTAAATTCTAATTCTATTTTATATCCATAAAGACCCGGTACCGCTGAACTGAATAATGGATTGATTAGCGTGGCATCATCTAAATTAGTCGCAGGAGTCCATTTTACGGTAATAAAGTCTTGATATTCGATTGGAATTGTTGGCTCTAATATTAAATCCTGATTTTGACAAGTTAAGGAATCTGCTATGCCTAAATCAAAATCTTCTACGCCTCTGATAAACCTAGTTTCATCTACGGAACATTCTCCTGCGGTTCCTGTGAAATCTATTCTAGTAACAATAGATTGGTCTACGACACTCAAATACAAACTATCGCCAACCATTCTAGTAACGATATTGCTAGCTGGGTCATAAGCTATATCAAAATTACCACATAACTCTAAGCCTAATTCTTGCCCGGGACATAGGACGGTCGTTGGTGGTAACACGGCGGTAAATTCTGGTTCGATGGTGGCATAAGGTGTCGCTAAGTGATTACATGCACAAGGTGAATCGTAAACCATATCCAGAATAACTGGACAAGAATTGATTTCATCTACGGTGTAGCAACCTGTTAAAGTAATAGAGTCTCCACTAGCTACAGAAATGCCTGTATGACTGCCTGTTCCCAAAATTGGGTCATAAAAATCTAAAACTTGGTTGGCTTGTAAATCATCGTGCAAATTAACCATTACATCCCCATTATAAGCTGGACCGGGATTTCTTAAAACGACTTCATAACAAATCGTTACAGGGTCATCATTGCCATCACATTGTCTAAACAGTTTTAAATCCACCGTTTCTAATGGCCCTTTTAAGGTCATGGTGAAATTTGGATTGACACTCGATTGGACAAAAACATCACATTCTCCGCCGTCTGTACACGATTGGTCTTCTATTAAATTTTTGGTGTCAACCTGAATATCATAATCGCCACACATAGCCGCTACATCAAAATCTGCTTCAAAATTTAAGGTGAAAGCACCACCAACAGGCATATTTTCATACCCTTGGAAACAAACCTGTGTTTGACCATTTACGACCGTCACTGATTCTACTCCAACGTCTAGATTTGTTGGAATAACATACCGCATCGACCCCGCTTGATAATTGATGCCAGCGGGTAAGGTAACACACATGATTACGCTGTCTCCTAATGGTTTCTCAGATATATTTTGTCCTGTTATTTTGAAGGTTGGCGTCTCTTGTCCACAGAAGGCTTCGGATGGTTTTGCGGTAATTAATACTTGACCAAAATCTGCTGGATTTCCTCCATTAATAATGATAGAATTACTAGTTACTAGACCTGAACTTATCGTAGATGGACTACAAGGGTCTTTTGCCATCGCTTCAAAACTCGCTTGAGAACCCGATACAAATTCATCACAAATGGTTTCTACATTAAAACGAACCACTACAAAATTACTGTCTCCTGCGCTGTTTATGCCGGGTAAACCATTGCTGTGGATAGCATTACTAAAGTCATTATCTTCGCCATACAATAAATTATTACCACTGATAGCAGGGTCTACAATCGAATAGAATGGTAAGCTGAAATCTCCACTATTCGGATAGGAAGCCTCAAAACTTCCTGGAATTATTTGCATACCCGTTAAGGGTAAATCTATGTCGAGTATTAAATCTTTTACCGTTGTTCCTTTTACATTTTTAACTAGCACTGCTAATGGAATCGTATCACACAGGGCATAAGTATCTCCTTCGTTGGGTAATAAAAAATCGGATTGGATAGCTGCTTCTTCAAAAATATATTCGTAACATGTTTCTATACTATTACAGGAACTAGTTGAACCTGCTAATGCCGCCATGATGTCTCTATCCATACAACCAGAGGTGGTCGTCACACATATTTCTGGCACATCTGGAGGCACTGGACAGAATAGTAACCTCGTTCCAAGGGTAAAGGTCATACATTCTCCAGGTGCTAAATCTGGCAAAAATACGGCAAAGGTATTTGACGTGGCGCTCGTAGAAACCGTATCAAATACGAGTGGATTTCCAGCAGCATCATACGCTCCTACTAACTCCACACTATTGGTCAAAGTGACACTTGATAAAACGCCCATGTGGGTGGGTAGACTTGGGTCTGCCCCATCTGCACAGACTTCAAAAGTGTTTAACTCTTCACTTGTTCCGGGCGATGAACTTGCCAATAAATTTTGGTCTTGAGTCTGTGTTAAAGTAGGAAAACCTTTACTGGTATCTGTTTTTATGACATCACCAGAGGTCACATCGTCCCAACGATAGAGCGTATCCATGTTCAACACATCGTAATAACTTGCGAGTCTATTCACGAGTGGTCCACAAATCATTGGCAACTCATTACTAGTGCCATTGGTTGCTTGATTACAGCGGAAACAAATACCATTTACTGGTTCGCAAATACGATAATCGTAGGAAATTTCGTAGTCCGATAAATCTGGTGATTCGGCGGGACATACTTTACATAAATCGTAAACTATTTTAAAATCATCTAAATACCCTCCTAATCCAACGCCTAATCCGGGATAGCCATCTGTTTCTGGATTAAACGTAATCGTTCCCTCTGCACCATTGGACACCGTACAATATTCTTGTCCATTAACGGTGGCACAGTCATGATTGGTCATGGATTGTACATCTAATGGGTATTCTACACCACATTTTGTTACTAACTTGGCATTGCCACAATAGATTAAGGGCGAATACATAGGGACTTCTATATCTTCCATTTTGAAAAATGGTCGATATTCTGCTGTATACCAATTGACAGGAGTAGGTTTGACTACATTAAACTTATGTTCTACAGAACCTCCACAATCGTCTAATTTTACTTCTGTCACAGCGTTTAAATCTTCTGGACAAAATGTGGTGAAAGGGGAGTTCGTTCTACAATTCGACAAGCCTACCAAACAATCACTATCAAATTCATCTATAAAATGCCCTGATGCTACATTGATAATTTGTGGGTCTTGGAAAGTGAAACTTGGGTCGGCAGTTTTATTGGCAAATGCTTTTACGTTTTTTGTTAAAGGTAAAAGCCATTTCATGTATATCGTATCTCCTACGCCAATGCCGTAGGTCGCTTTTAATTGGTCTAAACAGTTGACTTCTTCCCAACTAGCTACTTCTGCACCTCGGCAATCTTCTAATCTATTGAAATTTCTAAAATATACTCCAAAGAGATTTCCATCATGATAATCGAAGCTACTATTGGGCATGGGAATATTGAAAGTTACATCGCTCCAAGGCGTTTCTCCTGCATAGGAAAAAAATCCTGTTGCGCCTCCACCCGGTTGGTCTAAACATTCTGATAAACTACTTACATCTATGGGCACTCTACCACTTCCATCACTAGAAGAAAAATCTAAGCCTAACAACTTCGTACCTTTAGAATCAATCATTAATTCCGTATCATCATTTCCTGCCCATCCGTTATTCCCTATGTTGGTGATATTGGCTAGAAAAAACCATTGGTATAATTCACCTACCGATTCTGGACTGTTAAAAGTCATGTATCCTTCATACAACATAGTATCACAAGGTAAGTAACGATTCAAATCTGCTACGGGCACATCTTCTAAAGCGATTTTTTCAGTCATCTTCTCATCTGTATACCCCAAGTTCCATCTACGAATAGTCGCACCACTTGCAATATCACAAGTACATCCACAATTAGACGGGTCACTTCTGAAAAGTGCTATATCACAAGCCTTTACGGTCTTACAAGTACAACCTCCAGTAGAACAAGTCTCTACTACTTGATGGACACCATTCATATAAATGGCAGGAGAACAACTCGCTGAATCTGCTGCTAATTGATAAATATAACACACTTCATCTCCCTCATTTAATTCCCCAATAGGTAAACTTAACAACCGACTTGAAGCTGATAGATTAGTAAAAGTCCCTGTTGCTCCTGTTTGAGTAGTGACCCCATTAACGGTCATTTCACCTGAGCCTGCTACAAATTCTACATCATACACTAGTCGAGGTGAACCATCAAAGACTACTTGTAGTTCATTGGTGGTATTGGAAGGGTCACAAGGTGCTACATTTTCTGTTTCATAGATATAACAAAACTCTACTGTTTTTACTCTAACGGGCAAAGGACTACAAGTAGCGCCTGAGGTTCTAGTTACCCCAAAATTATACCCGATGGTGGAGGTGTTTATCTGGTCTTGATTTTTTAATTCTACGTAAGTTGCTCCATTTCTTATGCTGAAATCTGATACAGGTGGTTCATAGGTGAAAGCCTGTCCACAATCTCTTTTTGCGGTAATAAAAAATTGACCAAAGGAACAGTCAATACTCGAACAGTCTATCGAACCAGGGTCTGGTGGTAAATTACATTGGAAATCCAATTCTATTTGTACGACGACTGCTTCTCCTCCCGGTAAATCATCATAGAATCCATCAAAATCAGCATCTTGAATGCCTCCCGGCCCATCGGGGTCTGTTGTTAGGGAGGTTAGGTCTATTAAGATGTCCCCATTATTCCAACTGTAGGCGGAGGCAGGAAGCGCCATACCGCCAATTGTTACACTACTAATATCTAAAGAGGACGATTGGCAGGTTTCATAACCAAAAGTTAAGTCAGTGAATATACCTGCTGCTGAATCAGCGATACTACTTGTTAAATTTAGTTCCATAACAGCCGGAGTGCCACATACTCCTGGCTGCTGGACTAATTCGGACGTAGCAACTGGTTC
Source organism: uncultured Saprospiraceae bacterium (assembly GCA_938010785.1). Taxonomy (GTDB): domain Bacteria; phylum Bacteroidota; class Bacteroidia; order Chitinophagales; family Saprospiraceae; genus JAFMDF01. The sequence continues at coordinate 4,568 of CALLVC010000183.1, read as the reverse complement.
TGGCCTATCTGTTGGCCGAACGCTTATTTCTCTTTGTTGTTGAATGGTTTGACAAATATCACCATTACATTCATAACTTGCTTTGTAGGTAATAATTTGTGTATTTACAGTTGGACATTCGTCTATTTGCATGCATATCCTAATGTTTAGAAATTCTGATTCACTAAATAAAGTATCTGCTGGATTAGGTCGGCTATTATTTTGGAAGAAACTTCCACCTATAGTCATCATTACTGTAGAATCGGCAGCATTGTATACATAAGGCACAGGCGTACCATTGGCAGAAATACTGGTCAAACTTAATTCATTTGCAAAATCTACATTACAAATGGAAAAATCTATTTCTGTTAAATAGGCATCGATACCATCTTGTGAAATTTGAATAGTCGTACAGGTCTCCGTAGCTAAGGAAGTAACGGTTGTATTTGCGGTACTTCTAAAATTAAGGACAGGCTCTTTAATTACTGAATTATAGGCTCTAATTGGGGTGATGGACTGTCTACATCTTTGAAAATTTCCTAAAGTATCTTCGTATATAAAGTTGAAATCTAATCCCACGGAATAATCAAATGCATTGATATCGGCGTCACAAGTAGCTTCTACGCCGATATATCCTATGTAAACTCCTTCTGTAATTCCTTCTAATAAAAATTTTGGGTTACTTGGATTAGGGTCTAAATTAGAAATGGTGGTTGTGCCATATCTTGTTAATTCAAATCCAGCATATTGCATGCCTGGTAAAAAAGAAGCGGTCATTTGGGTGCCCGAAATGTTTCCAGGTTCTTCTATAAACATCAAAAAAGCTAGCGTATCGGGCGCGCCGCAAATGACTAACTCATCCGTAGCTGCAAAACCTGGTATACCTAATAATTCAATGACTTGCATTTCAGGGCAAGGAATAACCGAAGGCATCATTCTAGCTGATGCTCGTGTGGTCGTCGTATCTAAACCTTTGGCTAATTTAACTGCTTTGATAAACTCATCTCGTTGTACTTTTATGCTTTTGGCATAACTCGCTTTTTCCTCATCGGTTGCTAATTCCATGCTTCTCTGAAGTTGTTCGAGTTGGAACAACTTATCTTTTATAAGCTTTCTTTGCCCTAAAGTAGGTAATGTATCTAAGGAATTATTATGATTATCTACAAGCTTAACTTGCTGATTACTACAGTCTTCTTCACCTGTTTTTGATAGGGTAGCAGCTTCTGTGTTATACAGGAAGCTTAGTGCTACTAAAGCGCATAAAATTGCAAGTAGACTCAGTGTAGGTCGGGAAGTAAAGATTCCTGAGAGCATGGGAATAGTGTTTAAGTGTAATAGATAGCCATTAGCGTAAAGTCTATTGACTTATCTATAATCTTCTAGATTAATTTATTTGGTATACTGAATAGTTTTTTGGTGGAAAGCGGGGTTTCCTTAGGTGGCCTTCAGAAAGATTTGTTTACTAGAATTTGTGGTGGCTTGTGATTCTCAAGCTTTAGTACTTAATTCGCTTTTTTTGCTAGGCTTGCTGCTAAATTAGATTGTTTTGGAGGGGGGAGTTCAATCATTTAAAGCATTATTACCTGCAAAGTAGGCTAAATCTGGACCTAAATTTTTCAAAAATTGCTTGTAATGTGACAGGTAAATAAATGATTTGTTTATAAAAAAAATCTTTTTAAAAAGAGTTTAAATAACCAATCTAAAAGCTAACCAGCCTAATACATATATTCTTTTATTTAGAGATTTTTTCTTCTTTTTTAAAAATAGCTGCATAATGTGAGTCTTATCTAACATTGAAAAAGCGGCAATTCCATAAAAGAATTGCCGCTTAGTTCTCACCTTTTTTGTTTTAGGTGAGAATCAATAACCATTTTTAATGTAATTGTATCATTTTCTTAGTCTTAGAACCAAATTTCGTTGATAATTGATAATAAATGAAACCACTCGTTAGTTCTTCTTTTTCTATTTCTATTTTATTATAGCCAGTTGTTCCATTGTGTTTGATGGTCTTTAGAACTCTTCCTAACTCATCTCTTAAAATTAATTTTACCTTATCGTCTGAAGGTAAATAATAGCTGATGGTGGTTTCATTTTGAAATGGATTTGGTTGATTTTGGAATAATTCAAAGGTATCATCCGTTAATGGAGTCGTAAAGGTTAATTTAATGTCCATTAATTCTCCCGCTACCTCACCTAGACGAGTACCTGCAGAATAGGCTTCAATGACTGTCGGTCTATTAATTAGACTTAGTTGTTCGCTTAACTTTCCATCTTTTAAAGCCGTAAACTCAATATTGAAGAGGACGGTGGACGGTTCACGGTTCACGGTGGACGACTGCCCACTGCCTACTGCCCACTGATTCCAACTCGTAGTAATCATCCCTTCGTCCATTTTGTGTAAACCGAAGTTTTCTATCCTAGCGACACCACTATTTAGTTGCTCTAATTTCAAGTTTTCATAACCTAAAGTAAATTGGTAGCCTTGAATTGTATTCAATTGCTTAGTGCTGAAGGCAAAATTGTAGGTTTTTCCTGCTTTTAAGAATTTGTCTGTTGTGGTGATTTCAAAGGCACTAATTGTAGTTCTGTCTGCTGTTGCTATCAAACTATTAGGTTTAGCATTGCCGTTGACATCTCCTATTTTAACTGCGACAAAGTCCATTTCCATATCATGCTGTAAGTCTTCAATTTTTATAACTTCTGGGAAGTTTTCTGTTAAAGGATTACTCGTTGTGAATTCGTAGGCTGCATCTACAAAACGCCAGCTTTCGTTATTGGTGAAATCCGTTTTGATATTTAAAATTAATTGTCTGATTTGGACCATGTCAAAAGCAGTAATGGTACCCGATTTATTGACATCTGCTGCAATCATCTGATAAGGATTATCAAATTTAGAGATGCCTAGAATATGTTTAGAAATCAAAACTAAATCAAAAGTACTCACTCCGTTTAATGGTTGCTCGTTCTTCTGAGGCGCGATAGTATATGGGATATTTTGTTCTAATTCAAAACTATAGAAACCATCTGCTTGTGTCATCATCTCCTTGGTAATCTTTGTATCTGTATTTGTGCTAACCTCTACTTCTTCAACCGTTTTTTGATTCCAGTCCATGATGGTGCCACTCACTGTAGCCATTCCTGATTGGGTAGGTGCTTTCAATGCTACTATTTGAACATATTCTAATTTGCCCGCATTTTCAAATTCGGCTCCAATAGTCATCGGGGTAATCGTTTTAGTATTTGTTACTACACCATGTTCATTTTCCTCCCTTGTAATTTTAATAGCAGGTTGACTTGCGTCGTAATTACACCAGTTGATTATAGTGAACGTTCTCACTATTTTTAAACAGTTGTTTTCTATATTTTCAAATATTTTTTCTTCCACTTCATAGGCTAGTAAATCACAATTTCCATTCGTAATAATCACTTCCGAATTAGGAACATCGTCTCCACAATCGCCTTGAATATCCGCTGGTAAAACTACCGTCCAATTTGGCTCAGCTTCGATGTTGATATTTTGAGTTGACCAATTGGAGGTTCTACCTTTTCCGTCCCAATCAATCGCTCTAAATCGACGTTGGATAGCCACCTCACCACATTGCTTGTTCGCTAATTGATATTGTTGTTGAATTACTACTGCACTACAATCAAGGTTATCGGAACAGTTAGGATTACCATATTTTGCATTGAATAATGCCATTTGTTGAGTATTCATATTGACCCAAGCATCATCTAATAATCCATTTTCATTGACATCCGTGCTAGTACCTAATTCTGCTAAATGTATGGCTTCGCAATTTTCTGTTCTATCTGGTAAGTCCCCACAAATAGGCGCTATTTTGTCTTCGACTGTTACCAGCGTCCAGCAAGCACTTTGATTGCCTTTGTAATCTGTCACTCTTAAATGAATTGTTATTGCTTGATGTGTGTCATTGCAATCAAAAACGACTGTAGAATCCCAGTTAACTTCATCTCTACTGATTTCATATTTAGCGATTCCACAAGCATCGTAAGACCCACCGTCAATATCTCTGTAATGTAACCTTGCTTCTTGTTGCCCAAGTGATAAATTGATGGCATCAGAACAAATAGCGGATGGTTTAGATGCATCTTGAATGACAATGATTTGATTTATCGTATCATTTATCAATTGCTCATAACAAGCATCTGCTGCTATCCAACTTAATTGGAACGAATCACAATCGAGGTTCGCCCATTCCGTAACAGGAATTTCCCATGTTGTTCCACTCTCAATTCGTGCCACTGTTGCTAATCTTACGGAAGGGGTAGAACAGTTGTCTGTTGCTGTTGGTTGTGCCAATTGATGCACATCATAAGTACAAGACTCATGGTCTAAATCAATCACTTTATTGATGCCAGCCCCTGCTGCAAACGTAGGTGCTTTCGTATCTTTAAATTCTATGAAAGTGGTATCAATTGCTTGTGGTCCTGATTCGGAGTTACACCAGTCTAGGATTGTCCAACTTCTAAATACTTTGCTACCACAATCTACTTCGGGTATTTGTGTATCGGTATATTGCAGGATGTAGCCACAGATGTATTCGGTGGTGCTTAAGGCAATAGTATCC
>CALLVC010000182.1 GCA_938010785.1 uncultured Saprospiraceae bacterium | reverse complement strand
AAGGCGATTCTTAAAAAGGAATCGCCTTTTTCATGCTTTTTATGGTAATTTTGTAGAACGTACCACTTCTAATTTAGCATACATGAAGCAGCTAACCATTCGAAAAGCAGTCATTGAAGATTTACCTGCATTGACTACTATTTATAATCAAGCGATTAGAGCCAATCAAACTGCGGATTCTATTCCTATGACTACTGCCGACCGAATGCCTTGGTTTAATGCTCATCAAAATCCTAAATTTCCATTAATTATTGCGGAAGCGGAAAATGTTGTATGTGGTTATGCCACGCTCAGTAATTATCGAGGTGGTCGCCCTGCTTTAAGTACGGTCGTAGAAGTCAGTTACTATATTCACCAAGACCACCAACGAAAAGGTTTAGGCACTACTTTATTGCGGAAATCTTTAGACTTAGCCAAAACGTTAGCATTCAAACATGCGGTCGCTATTTTATTGGAAACAAATTTGCCTAGTATACATTTATTAGAAAAATTTAAGTTTGAAAAATGGGGGCATCTACCAAATGTCGCAGAATTTGGAAAGGAGGTTTGTGGGCATATTTACTATGGCAAACATCTTTAGCCTTTTTAGAATAGAGAGGAGAGAATAGAGACCGTTTCACTGAGAGAAGAGAGATTAAGCAAGATTGCATAGTCTCTATTCTCTCAACGAAGTGGTCTCTATTCTCTCCTCTATTGAACAAATAATATGAAAAAAATAGTTGTTGCTTCTAAAAATCCAGTCAAAATTAATGCAACGCGCAAAGCCTTTGAAAGGGTCTTTCCAGAAGAAACATTTGAGGTCATTGGCATGCAAGTTCCTTCCTTTGTTTCAGACCAACCGATGTCTGATGAAGAAACGCTAGAAGGGGCTATCAATAGAGCAGAAAATGTAAAATTAGCGCATAAAACAGCCGACTTTTGGGTAGGGATTGAAGGTGGTATTGAAACAGATGGAATAGATATGGATGCTTTTGGCTGGATAATTATTTTAACGGAAAAAAGAGTTGGGCAAGCACGTTCCTGTACTTTTCCGCTACCGCCTTATGTAGCCAAAGCTGTCTTGGCAGGTAAAGAATTAGGTCATGTAAATGATGAATTTTTTAAAATGCACAACTCTAAACAAGGTGGAGGTGCTGTTGGTAGTTTAACTGATAATTTGGTGACTAGAATGGATTTATATATCCAACCTTTGATTTTAGCGCTAATTCCATTTTCTCAACCTAATTTGTATAACGATTTTGAGCAGCAGTAAAAAAGAAATCTAAGATTCAAAATTAAGGCTGTACGGAGTTTATTTTTTGACACGGAAAGACACGGCTTGAAATTATGAATTATTATGTTTTCTTGCGAAAAGGTATGCTTTAGTTATGTTTTGAACACGACCTAGAGTAAATCAAGCAAAGAAACCGTCAAAATCCGTGTCCTTCCGTGTCAAAAATCACATGTGACAAGTACTTCGTACACTCCTTATTCAAAATTTCAAATGTAAAATTTCAAAGTATACCGTACTTAAAGACAACAAACTATGACTACTTTTCCAAAAAGTATTTTGCTCTGCTTTGGGCTATTGACCATTTTAGCCTGTAATAACGACAGAGAAATTATTGACCTACCTATAGAAAAAAAGCCTCAGTATATCTTTTTAGGACATACTTATCATAAAGAAAATAGAATCGACCCTAGATTGGAAACCATTGATTATCGAGCCTATAAAGGAGTTTGGTTGGGTGGTGATTTATGTGCGGAAACTACTAGAGAACGGGAAACCATTGATTATTTAGATGCCATCTTTGATTTGGAAAGTGAAGATACGCATTGGGCAATGGGTAATCACGATATCCGCAATGGAAACCATGAATGGATAAAAGAAGCAACTGGTCGAGATTTTTTTTATACCGCTACTAAAGATGGCTTGACTATCGCTGTTATAGACAATAATGTTGGTCATGCCATTGGTCGAGATGACACTTGCGAAGAACGAGAAAGACAAGGAAATATGATAAAAACTCTAGCAGATACTTTGCAATCTTCTAGTCACTTAATTATTCTAATGCACTGGGTCATTTGGGGTCAAGTTGATGAAGGCATTCCTTGTAAAGAATTGGCTAATAATTGTATCAATGGATTTCAATTTTTATGTGGGAGTGGCGCTTCTCGTTTTCCTTTTTATATCTATGACCAACTAGTTGAGTTGGAAAAAAGAGGCATCGAAGTGGTCGTAGTGAGTGGAGATGGCGGTATTTTCACCAAAGGGTATCAACATACCACACCAGAGGGCGTAGATTTTTTAATCTCAGGTCTTTTTTCAACCTTGGATAGAAACAATCCACCAACTACAGTAGAAGTTAATTTAAATCCAGATAGTGTGTTGATTTTTAATCATAATGTGGAAGAACGACAATTGAGTTGGGAATTTGTCAATTTGGATGAGTTGGTTCAGTAGGTAACGAGAATGTACCGACGAATTCATTCGTTGCTGTGTTTATAAGTAAGCGACGAATAAATTCGTCGGTACAGCAAAAAGCCTCTAGATTTCTACAAATCTAGAGGCTTTATTATTTTATGCTTATGCAGTGTTTAGGCATTAACTGCCGCCAAAACTTCTTTTGCTAACCAATCTCCTACATCAGAAGTGCTGTAAGCTTTTCCGCCTTCTGCAATGTCTTCTGTTACGACACCTGCTTGTAAAGATGCATCTACCGCTTCTCTAACTGCTTTTGCTTCATCTACCAAATTCAATCCTACTTCCAATAATAATGCAGCCGATAGCACCGTACCTAAAGGATTTGCGATATTCTTACCAGCAGCTTGTGGATACGAACCGTGAACAGGCTCAAAAACACCTGTATGCGTGCCTACAGAAGCAGAAGGTAATAAACCTAAAGAACCTGTAATTACACTCGCTTCATCAGATAAAATATCCCCAAACATATTTCCGGTAACCATTACATCGAAATCTTTTGGCCACTGAATAATACGCATCGCTGCGTTATCTACGAATAAAAATTCTAATTCTACGTCAGGATAATCAGGCGCCATTTCTTGTACCGTTTCTCTCCATAATCTAGAAGAAGCTAATACATTCGCTTTATCAACTACGGTTAACTTTTTTCTTCTTTTTCGAGCGTAATCAAAACCTAAAGCAACGATTCTTTGGATTTCAGGTTTGGTATAATACATCGTGTCAAAAGCGCCTGTTCTATCTTCAGAACGTCCTTTTTGACCAAAATAAATACCGCCTGTCAATTCTCGAATTACTACAAAATCTGCACCGTCTACTAAATCTTGTCTCAACGGAGAACGGTGAATTAAAGACTTAAATGGGCTAACTGGTCGAATATTAGAAAATAATCCCAATTGCTTTCTCATTCTCAACAAACCTTGCTCTGGTCGCACAGTTGCCTTTGGGTCATTATCATACTTTGGGTCGCCAATCGCTCCGAACATAACCGCATCAGACTTCATACACACTTCGTGTGTCTCTGGTGGGTAAGGGTCTCCTGTTTGGTCAATCGCTGTTGCGCCTACAGGTGCGTGTGTATAGTTAAAGGTATGTCCAAATTTTTGGCTTACCGCATTTAATACTTTTAATGCTTGGTCTACTACTTCTGGCCCGATTCCGTCGCCAGCTAATACCGCTATATTAAAATCCATTGTTTTAGTGATTAGTGATTAGTGACGAGTTATTAGTTAGGTACTTGGCAATCAATTTGGTCTCCAACTTGTCATTAATCGAGAATTAAAAAATTTAAGGCGCAAAAGTAAGGAATAATGATAGGAAATAGCGTGATTCATTAAAAATTGTATAAGAAAACAATGGAATAATTTGAGGAATTACAATACTCAATTAGCAGATTTAGTTTTTTTGCTTTCGATTCCCATTTTTATCAAATGTTTTATTCATATGAGTCTCGGTAGAATAAAAAGGTATTATAACTAATATTGCGTATGACGTAATCATCAATATGATAAGATTTAATCCTTCTATTTTACTAGCAGAAAGTTCACTAAGCTCAATCAAATAATTTAATAATAGATTTACTGTAAGATAAACAATTCCGCAAATTATCATCACCTTTCCAATATAATTGTGAAGGTACGTCCAAGTATCCATATTTAATTTAGCCTTACTGATAGGTGGATTATTCAAACCAGTTGGCGTAGTTAAATCTTTTGGGGGATTATATATGAAATGCAACCCTAATATCAAATATAGTCCACTCATGAATAAGTGCAGCCATAAAAAATTATTGTCTGTATCTATCATTTTAAAATACTATTTCCAATCGCACATTCTAAACAACGTTTTTTTATACAATATTCATTTTTTAATTGTAATAATGCCTGTGTCTGATAAGCTGATTCTGGTTCTAGCCCCAAGGTTTTCCATTTTTCAATAATGCTATTTTTTTCTGGTTTTAAAGCTTCCAAAAACCGTAAGGCTTTATCTCTATAAGCGTCTATCGACTTATGAGTCCCATACAAAAATAAAAAAGGAATGATGGTATTAATGATTAATAAATGAATCGTGCTTTTACCTAAGGTCTTTTTTCGTTCGCCAGAAGCTTTATCAAAAATATAGTGCGTTAGCCAATATTCAGATAGCGCTACTTGAAATAATTTTTCGATGTCTTTGACACTTTCTGCTTCTAGTATTTTTGAAAACAAATGACTCGATTGATAAATCAACGTAGCAAACTGCGCAATTCGGATAGACGGAAAATTAGCAGGGCGCATCCGCATAAATCGCCAACTTTCTTTTCTCACGGAAGAGAGTTGATATTTTTTTTGTAAAAATTCATATTCTTTTTGCAAAGCTTTTGGATAGTCCTCTACAAAGTCATCTTGTAGTAAACCTGCTTGACCAAATAATAGTGCTTCAATTTGAAAAAGATTGTTTTTGTGCTTGGCGAACAAATTTAAGGGCGTGGATTGGGCCACTAATTCAAAAGGTTCGGCATTTACTTTTACGCCAAAATTTCTAGCTAAAATTTGATAAAAAGTCTCTTCCCAAGCATTATTAGTTTGTGTTAATCGTTCTGCAATATGCACTGTTTTCTCTTCTAACCTTTCTACTAGTAGTCGGTCCAACCACATGTTCTTAGTCATATCATTAACCGCATAAAAATGATGCTGGCAAGGTATCCAATGTTCGTTATGAACTATCTTTTGGTAAGTGTTAATAATTTTTGGTGGAATTCTTTGTCGTAGTTCAAGACAAGGAATGCGTTCTCCACTACTTCTAAAGATTGGTTGGTCTTCTTCAAATACCACATGCAAGATGACATTATCGTAGGCTCGGTCGGTTTGATGTTTGTGTGCAATCCACTCAGAAGCAATCAAATGCATTTCTACATTTCCTGCCCAAAGGGTCTCTCCTATCTTAACCTTTGCTTCTAAAAAATCTGGCCCCGCATGATGATTGTGTTTACCGAAATTGGCGATTTGCAGTGTTTCTCCTTCGGTAGATTGAAGCTTATCCATGTGGAAACGCTTAGTTCTCCACAGGTAGTGTAGGAAGTCTTCTCTCATAGCTTTGCTTTTTGGTTAGTCGTGTTAGTTATAATCTAATAATCCATTAGGAACGCTGTAGAAATAGATTTACAAACCTGCCCGACACTCAGGCAGGCGGGTTTAGGGTAACTTATTTTGTTGCTAGTTTTGGCTTTGAAAACAGGAGTTATGTTGATATAATAGCTTGCCCGTATGGGACTGTTTTCAAAGTTAAAAATAGCGGCAAAAGAAGCAGCATAAATTGTAAGTTTATTTTTTCACCATTCCTTACTATTAGGAGTATACCATCTAATCCATCATAAAGCTTATTAT
>CALLVC010000181.1 GCA_938010785.1 uncultured Saprospiraceae bacterium | reverse complement strand
AAGACATCTAAATCGGGAATGGTTCCCCCTATGGCACCCCATATCATAGCTCGATTGCCTACCTTCTTACCAAGAACAACTTCGCCACATGCGGCACCTAAAACGATTTGAGTCAGAGAATCCATTAGTAATTTTCAATTTAGAACCTGCCCGACTAGCCGTTAGGTTGGCGGGTTTCAATTTTTAAATAAGCTTTCGAGCATTTAAGGAAAGTAGGAAGAATTACTTAAAAACACTTAACAAAATAGATGGCAGTAAGTTCTTATAAAGTTAAAGCTGGATTTGAAAATTTTCAAAAGCTTCGTCAATCACGGCGTTTAGAAATTCCGTTAAATCTGCTCCCATCGCATCCACTTGCTGTGGAATAAAACTTTGTTCGGTCATTCCTGGGATGGTATTTATTTCTAAAAAATGAAAAACTTCACCAATTAAGATATAATCAACTCGACAGATACCTTTACAATTCAACAATTCATAGATTTTTTGAGTGAGGTTTTTACACTGTGTGGTGAGTTCATCCGAAATTTCAGCAGGCGTAATTTCTTCACTCTCATTTTCATATTTAGCTTTAAAATCAAAAAACTCATTGTCTGTACGAATTTCCGTAATCGGCAAGACGACGACTTCTTTGCCATTGCGATAAACGCCGTTAGAAAATTCTTGCCCTGCCATAAATTGTTCAATAATCACTTCATCATCAAATTCAAAAGCTTTATTAGTCGAAGTAGTAATACAATTTTCGTCAGGCACTTTGGTGACCCCATAACTACTTCCATTTTTGTTAGGTTTGACAAAAAGTGGAAAACCCATCGTTTTAATATCGTCGATATCAATAGGCTGGCCACGTCTTAACAAGCGAGAATCTACCATCGGGACTCCATGAGGTCGAAGGAAGTCTTTGGTCAACTGTTTATTAAAAGTCAAAGCACCAACAAAGTGGTCACAACCCGTACAAGGAATTCCTAAGAATTTAAAATAACCTAATATACTCCCATCTTCGGCAGGATGACCATGAAGCATTAGGAAGACTAAATCAAAGGTAGTTTTAACCCCAGCCTTATTCAAAGAAAAATCATTTAAGTCCAAGGGAATGCCAGTAGCCTGTTCTACGAATTTCTTTCCATTCAATTCAATGAGATAGCCATTGTATAACTGATTGTCTAGAAATTTCTTAATAGTGTTGGCACTTTTTAAAGAAACACTTCTTTCTGCAACGTTTCCACCAGTAAGAATGGCAATATTACGTTTTTTCATGATAGAAAAAATTGAATAGACTTTTGGAACAAGTCTAGTTGATGATAAGATGAATATAAGGACGCTCGTACTTTGAATATGGAATAAGGAGTGTACGAAGTACTTATTACATATGATTTTGACACGGAAGGACACGGATTTTGACGGTTTCTTTAGCATCCCACCCGCAAAAGCGGTTCACCCGTACGGGTCATGCTCTAGGTCTCCGAAGTTTCGGAGCAGGCTGTGTTCAAAACATAATCAAAGCATACCTTTTCGCAAGAAAACATAATAATTCATAATTTCAAGCCGTTTCTTTCCGTGTCAAAAACTAAACTCCGTACAGCCTAAATATGGAATCGCAAATTTAGCTTAAAATCTTGGAAAAAGAAGCTAATGAACATTTTTTAAAGAGAAGGGACTATAGTTTTTTCGTAGGGTTAAAATCAAAATATTAGAAGTTGCTTTTAGAGGAGTAAAATAGAAATATTTTATCCCAAAATAAATAGTTTTAATAAAAATAATGTATTTAGGGAGGGCTAAACTGTGACTTCGTTTTATAGCTCATTTTTTCAAATATTAAAAAAGTAACGGGATTTTTTCTAGTCAAAACCTATTGAGAAAACGACGCTGTGGAAATTAAGTAAATGTGGAGAAAATGTGACTAGCAATATTAAGATAAAAATTGAATAAAATATTATTATATTTAATTTAATTAATTTTAATTATGACTAAGGAAAAAAGAAGAAAATTTAAATTAAAAACCATTTTTTTATTAAAAAAAGTTACTTTTTGCACTATTTATTAGTCAGAAGTAACATATTTAGACAAATATTCTAGTCATTATGGGTAGAATTAACAAAATTTACTATTTTGGGGGCTAAATACATTTTCTCACAGTAATTTTTTACTCATTTCAAACAAAATCCAACTATGAGAGTAAGAGTTTTTCGCCGTGAAGGTAACAATCAGTATTACTTCCAATTCTTGAGAGATGACGGTCAAGTTATCCTAAATAGCGAAGGCTATACTACTGAGGCTGCCCGAGACAATGGCGTTCAATCTGTTATTAATAATTCCGGTAATGCGGATAGATATGAAACCCGAACGAACGATGCGGGTGGTTTTTACTTTATCTTGAAAGCAGGTAATAATCAAGAAATAGGTCGTAGTGTAACTTTCCGAAACGAAGGGGCTCGAGATGGAGCTATTACCTTGATGCAAGGTGAAGCTGCCGGTGTACAAGGTGGTGGTGGCGGAGCAACAACTGCTGCGACTACGGCTGCTGCAGGAGCTGCAACTATTGAGCCTTACAAAGCAAAAGGAAATGAAGATGACTACAAGCCTTTAAACTTCTATGAAACCAATGGTGGTGGAACGGCAGAGGGTTTTGATTCTTTTTCTGCTGACGATGAGCACTATTTCTCCTATAAGGTAGGTGGAAATGTTTACTTGATTAGTGAAGGATATAATTCTACTGGAGCTAGAGACAATGGTGTGGAGTCTGTAACGAACAATATGACTATTGCTGACCGTTACCAAAGACAACAACATCCAAATGGTAAGTTTTTCTTTAATCTAAAAGCAGGCAATAATAGAGAAATTGCGACAAGTCGTTGGTTTGATAGCCAAGGAGAAATGGATGCAATTATTGCTAGATTAGTAAGTGGAGCTGGCGGTGGACGTCGAGTACAAGAAGGCACGCAGCTTACAGCAGCAAATCGAGATGCAAATATTTCTATTGCGGCACCACCGCCGCCAAGAGATATGGGGCAACCTAAAAAGAAGCGTAAGAAGCGAACGACGGCTAAGAAGCCAAAAGCGGAGAAAGTATACGTTGGAGAAGGTAACTATTTGTTTAATGACGTTACTTACCAAGTTTTCCGAAGTGGAAATAATCGTTACTACTTTACCTTTAAGAATAAAGAAGAAAAGACCTTGTTCTTGAATTCAGATGTTAGAGGTTTTGAGACACAAGAAGAAGCAGAAGCAAAAATTGCACAAATCATGCTTTATGCTCCATACGAAGAAAACTTCGAAGGGAAGCAAGCTAGAAACGGAAAATACTATTTCTATATAAAAGGAGAGGAAGGTAAGAATATTGGAAAGAGTTTCTTCTATGGGACTTCGGAAGATATGCAAAAAGCAGTAGGTCTTTTACTTGGAAATGAAGCTCAAATGGCTGCTCTTGCTGGAGGAGGAGGCGCAACTGCTGCGGCTGGCGCAACTGCTGGAGGTGGAGATGCTGCCGCTGGAAAAGGTAATGTTGATGAATATCTAGCATGTAGTGCATATGCATCTAATACAGATGGCTTCACTAAATTTAAGCATGAAGAAAATGGTGAATTCTACTTCGGATATAATCATGGAGGGAGGACCTATTTACGTTCAGAAGGATATACAGCCGAAAAATCGAGAGATAATGGTATCGAATCCGTTACAAAAAATGCGCCTAACGATGATCGTTGGAAAACAATGAAAGACGAGGACGATGGCATGTGGTACTACTCACTTAGAGCTGGAAATAACCAAGAAATTGCTCGTAGTTGTGGCTATGAGTCTGAAGCTGCAATGAATACAGCATTTGGATGGCTTAGAGGCGAAGAATCTCCTATGGGAGTGGGTGCGCAATATATAGGAGGAGTTTGGTATTCTGGAGCATGGATGAGAAGAAAGCAAGAAGAGGAAGCTGCTGCTAAAGCTGCTGCTGCCAAAAAAGCGGAAGAGGAAGCTGCTGCGAAGCGTGCTGCCGCTGCAGCTGCTGCCAAGAAAGCGGAAGAAGAGGCTGCTGCAAGACGAGCTGCTGAAGCTGCTGCTAAGAAAAAAGCGGAAGAAGAAGCTGCTGCAAGACGAGCTGCTGAGGAGGCCGCTGCTAAGAAAAAAGCTGCCGCTGCTGCTGCTGCCGCCGCTGCTGCTGCCTTAGCTGCAACGAAAAAGAAGGAAGAGGAAGAGGCTGCTGCGAAACGAGCTGCTGAAGCTGCTGCAAAAAGAGCAGAGGAAGAGGCTGCTGCAAGACGAGCTGCCGAAGCTGCTGCTGCTAAGAAAACAGAGGAAGAGGCTGCTGCTAAGAAAAGAGCTGCCGCTGCTGCTGCCGCTGCAACTGCTGCTGCTGCCTTAGCTGCTACTAAGAAGAAGGAAGAGGAAGAAGCTCAAGCTTTAGCCTTTGCTGCAAAAGAAGAGAAGGTTGAGAAAGTAGTAAAAGTAGTAAAAGAGAAAGATAAGGAAGATGATTACCTACCATGTAAAGAATACGAAGGTCATACAATAAACGATAAAGTAAATAACATTGCTTTTTTCAAAGGAGGAGAAGATAATCAGTTTTATTTTGTTGCTTATGACGAGCATGGAAATGTTAGATTACGAAGTGAAGGCTTTAAAACGGCGAAGGAAAGAGATGAGGAATTATCAGGTGTTGTAAGGTTGAAAAATAATAGAGAGTTTTACAAGCGAATTGAAAAAGGTAAATATTACATGGATATTCTCTACGATGAAACTGGCCGAGAGGTTGGTAGAAGTTGTTTGAGAAATGCAGAAGCCGAGGCTAAAGTAATCGCTGCAGCAAAAGCTAAGAAAGAAAAAGCTGCTGCTGCCGCTGCTGCAACTGCCGCTGCCGCACTTGCTGCAACTAGAAAGAAAGAAGAAGCGGAAGCGAAGGCACTTGCTTTGAAAGCTGAAAAAGTGGAAAAAGAGAAAGTTGCTGCTGCTGCCGTAACGAAGAAAAAAGCTGCTGCTGCTAAAGTTGTAACAACTGCTAAAAAAGAGAAAGTTGTAGCTGCGGCTGCCACCACTACTGAAGGAAGTGGTACTTGGGGATGGTTACCTTGGTTGTTGCTATTAGCTTTAATTCCTTTATTATGGTTCACTAAAGGCTGTTATGGTTGTGATAATGCAGCAATACCACCAGCAATGGATGTAAGTTCTGTAGTGGCACCACCAGTGCAAAAAGTAGCACCACCTGCTGCACCAACATGTGCTTGTAACAATACGGATTGTTCCGTAATGAATTTACCTTCAAACGGTCGAGCGCAAGTATTGACTCGTTTAGGAACAAATCCTGAATTTGGTAATGCACATGGTTTAACAGGCCCTCAATTCTTAGGAAGATTGAGAAACCGTTACGCAACAGAAGCTGCGGATAAGCGATTCTTGGATGGCTTATTCACTTGTATGGGTTACACGAATGGTTTTGCAGATGCTAAGGCGGACATGTTCTCAGAGGTTACTTTACCAAACGGTAAGACGGGTAATATGGGATATGGCAAAAATCATGGAACGAGTTACACAACCTTAAATGCAAGAGATGCTAAGGATTTAGAAGCCTATAGAATCAAAGCAGCTAATGGATGTGATGTTCACTTCATGAAGACTTGTGGAAACCATTTCTTCTTCTGTAACTAATTGAATCAATCGACTTATTCTTTAAGTCTAGATTTATAAAATAATTATCGCTTGTTGATTAAGTTCAGCAAGCGATTTTTTTTGTTTTTCATCATCGCTAAATAAAAAAAAAGGATACCACCTATTCTATTATTCTAAGTTAGTAGCCGTAAAAAAAGGAAATGGTGCACCAAGTCTTAATCATGATATAGACCGTTTACAAATCCAGTTAAAAGAAATGCAAGAGCAATTACAATTTATTGGACATAGAATTGAGCGGGAGGAAGTAGATAATAGAAGGTAGATATATGGTGAATCATCCCAAGTTCAAATAATTTGAATCACTTTCGATTCTAAAAAAAATACTAACCTCATTCGGAAATCGGATGGGGTTAAATTTTTTCTAAACAAAATAATAATCGTATTTTGCCATCCAATTTCCCCCTAGAAGTCCTTAAAACATTAAACTTCTGTTAAAAAAATAGGGGCAAAGCCTTTCATTTCCATCTTATTAATAAATACATTGTACTTAGTAATAGCATAGCTTTTCAAATGGCCAAGTTCCTAAAAAGGTAGAATTACCTTTAATCGTTCATAAATGTTAAAATTTTGATACAAGGTGGCAATAACGGACTTTGAAAATATGTTTACTATTGCAGTGTTGAGGGATTTAGAAATTAATAAATTACGTAAATTTGAGCTAGACATTTTTTCTTTTAGAGAGATGAGCAAACACCGTTTGCGAACCGTAAAACGGATGGGATGTCTTTTAGAATAGCATAGCTATTATGAAAAAAATTAACGAAGCTAAAAGGAAAAAGGGCAGCTCAAATTCGTAAGATATTATTTGCTAAAACCCTTGGTCGTCTATTTTGCAAATTAACTGTAGCATCATTTTTCTTTGATGTGACTACCAAGAATATATTGGTAATACAGATAAACCAACTAATCTAGTTGATATGAATATCAGGCATTTTTTAAGTGTATTATTTTTTCTAGGGCTATTATCGCCCACTTTTGCTCAGCAAACTACCGTTTATACAGATGCGAATGCAGCGTATAAACGTGGGAAGGAGTTTTTTGACAAAGGGCTTTATGCAGCAGCCAATGTAGAATTTACAAAGGTGTTGCAAGCAAACGTACCTACTCAAGAACCAAAGTTCCGAGACTTACAGATGAAGGCAGAATTATTTTCAGCTAAGACATCTGTTCGGTTGGAGCATCCTGACGGAGAGAAATTGATGTTGGATTTTATCCGTAATCATTCTCCAGAACCGATTGCTAGTCAGGCTATTTTAGAAGCAGCGAATTATTATTACAATGACAAGCGTTTCGAAAAAGCTTTAGAGTTTTTAGAAATGGTCAATACTTTTGACCTATCAGAAAATCAGCGTTCTGAGGTTTTATTCAAAAAAGGCTATGTCTATTTTGTCAATAAAAAATTCAACGAAGCGAAAGCAGCTTTAGGCAAAACCAAAGAAATTCGTAATGAATATTATGACCCTTCCAATTATTATTATGGTATGACCGCTTTTTTTGAGGGGAATTATGATGAGGCGACACGTAGCTTTGAAAAGGTTTCCTCTTCCAAAAGATACCAGCCACATATTCCTTTTTACCTAACAGAAATATATTTTGCCCAAGGCGATTATGATAAAGTAATAAATTATGCGACACCGCTTATCAATGAGCCAAAATTGAAAAAGCGAAAGGAAATGCATCAATTAATTGGTCAAGCTTATTTTGAAAAAAATCAATACACCGAAGCCTTGCCTTATTTAGAATTTTATGCAGAAAGCACATCGAGTATGCGAGAGGAAGAGTTCTACCAACTGGCCTTTACGCAATACAAAACGGGCCACTTCAAAGAAGCCGCAGATAATTTCGAACAACTTAGTGGAGTAGATAATGAAATGGCACAAAATGCCTTATATAATTTAGGAGATTCCTACATTCGATTAAACAAAAAAGAAGAAGCAAGAGAAGCATTTGGTGCAGCTAGTCGAATGGATTATGATAAAATCATTACAGAAGAAGCCCTCTTTAATTATGGAAAACTATCCTATGAATTAGGAGCGGATAGAGATGCTGTGACTGCTTTCCAGAGTGTACCAGTTACTTCTAAATATTACAACGAATCTCAACGCTTATTGAGCGAAGTATTTTTGAATACCAGAGATTATGCCAGAGCGATTAAAATTATAGAAGGCATGCCTTCGATGACGCCACAAATGAAAGAAACTTACCAAAAAGTAACTTATTATAGAGGTGCGCAATTATATGCAGATGGCAAACAAGGTGCGGCGAAGCGATTATTTGAAAAGTCTCTTGAGATTCCTGCGGTTTTAAAATACAAAGCCTTATCTCACTTTTGGTTAGGAGAGATTGCACATGGAGAAAAGGAGTTTAATAACAGTATTCAACAACATAATCAGTTTTTGACTTTGGCAAAAGGAATGCGGGATTTACCCGATGAAGCGACGCCTTATTTGTCAAATTATACCCAAGGATATAATTATTTAAAGCAAAAGAATTACGGTTCGGCAGTAGGATATTTCCAAGATGCGGTAGCGGGAATAAAGCAAAATTCTGGTTTTATTAAAAACGATGTTATTAAAACCAAGATATTACCAGATGCGGTACTGCGAGCAGGAGATGGATTGTTTAAGCGAAATCAATACAACGATGCCATCAAATTTTATAATGAAGCAGTAGATAGACGATACAAAGGTTTTGTTTATGCGCTCTACCAAAAAGCAATTATAGAAGGGCTGAGAGGCAATACAGTAGATAAAATTGTTGCCTTAGAAGATATCATTGAAAAATATCCTAAGTCAGAGTATACAGATGAAGCCTTATTGCAGTTGGGGATTACTTATCAAGAAATAGGTAAGTTGTCTGAAGCGACACAACCCTTAAAGAAGTTGGTGAATGAGTATAAAGGAAAGTCTAGGAATATCAATCAAGGGCTGATTCGTTTAGGATTGATTACTTATAACCAAGGAAGTCCAGAAACCGCTTTAAATTATTACAAACGAGTGTTTGATAATAATCCAACCGCTAAAGAATCAGAAGATGCCCTGGCATCCATCAAAGAAATTTATGTAGATGATTTAGGTAGAACAGATGATTATTTTGCTTTCCTACGAAGCATTGACATGAACGTAGATGATGCACAGAAGGAAGAAGTGGCATTCAAAGCAGCAGAATCTCAGTTTGAAAATGCGAATTATGAAAGAGCAATCGAAGCCTTTGACCGATATTTGAGCCAATATTCCAATGGTAGAAATAGTCTAACGGCCCATTATTACAGAGGAGAGTCTCACAGTGTATTGAAGCAATATAGTTTAGCCTTTAAAGATTACGAGTATGTAGTGAATAAAGGACAAAGCAGACACTACTTAAAAGCCTTAGAAAAAGCAGCGATTATTGCTTATAACCACGAATTAGATTTTGGAAAATCTTATAACCTGTACAAGCAATTGGAGCAAGCAGCAGAGAGTGATGACCAACGTTTTGAAGCACAAATCGGTGCACTGCGAAGTGCTTATCGAGCAGGAAATAGCGATGCGGTTTATAACTTAGCGAGTAAAGTAGTGAATAATAATAGAGCCACACAAGACCAAGTAGCCGCCGCTAATTTTTACTTAGGTAAGGTGGCTTATGATAGAAAAGATTATGACAATGCGCTATCAGCTTTTGCACAAGTAAAAAGATTAAGTGATAATGAATTAACGGCAGAAGCGAGATATTTAGAGGGCAATATCCTATTCTTGAAAAAAGATTTGGACCGAGCCGTAACTTTGCTAAAAGAAGCATCAAGAGCGAGTTCAAGTTATCCCTATTGGGTAGCGAATGGAATTGTTTTATTAGCAGATGTGTATGATGAAAAGGGCGATTTATTTAGAGCCAAGACGACCTTAGAAGCCTTATTAGCCAATTACAATGATGACGAAGAAATTGTGAATCGGGCTAAGCGAAATTTAGAACGTATCAGAGCAAAAGAGCTCGCTTCTAATCGATTGAAAAAAGACGATAAGAATAGTTTGATAGAATTAGATGAAAGTGGGAATTAACTGTAGTGCCAAGCTCTGCTTGGTATATCTACTAATTTTTAGAAATAAAATTAATCATAAGCCAAGCGGAGCTTGGCGCTACAGCAATAATATGCAAAACATAAAAATCATATTTCTTTTCCTTTTTGCAGTAATGACCAATGAAGCATTATTAGCACAGGAAGATTTACCCAATGAAGAAGTAGAAGTAATCAAGGACTTTGATGCCCGTTTGATAGAAACGGAGAAAGTTGAGATTACGCCTGTTCTCCCGAAGTCAAATAATGTTAGTAAAGAGCAAACATATACCATACCATCAAGGAGTTTACAGGTGGAATATTTACCGCCAAAGATTCGTCCATTGGCGATGAAACGAGATAAATTACCTGAGCAATATGATGGGTTTCTCAAATTAGGTTATGGTGTTCCTGCGTCTCCTTACGCAGAAGCTTCCTATTATACCTTTAAAGATAATTTGAATATTGGTGGACGATTCAGACACCATTCTGCTAATTTTAAAAACGTAGAGAATCAACGATTTGCCAATAACGAAGCAGAATTAAAAGGAACTTACTATCGAGATGAAGGTTTTGCTATTGGAGGTAATTTGGGCTATACTGCTAACCAAGTTCATTATTATGGCTACAATGATAATGATATTACAGTGGTGGATACTGCGGGCGTTCCAGTTAGTGGTCCATTAGGCGTGAATAGAGAGCAAGTCAAACAAACCTTTAATACCTTAAAATTAGGCGGTTCTTTTTTCAACGGAGAGCGAACACAAGGCGACTTAAACTATAGAGCAGGATTTAATTTTTATAATACACGAGATAATTTTGCGACTAGAGAAAATGGATTTGATGCACATTTTGGAGTGACGAAATGGATAGCAGATAAGCATGCTTTAAATGTAGGCTTGAAAACGGATATCACGAGCTATAAAGACGGAGACAGAGCGAATGCAGATTCGCTAAAGCAGAAGTTAAATAACTTCTATTTGACGCCGAATTTCACTTATCATGCGGATGCCTTCAAAATTAAGTTGGGCGCTAATTTGGTAGCCGTGGATGGCGAATTTAATTTCTTTCCAGATATTGAGGCTTCGGCAAATATTGTAGGAAACAAATTCACGGTTTTTGCAGGAGCAGAGGGAAGTTTGCAAAAAAATACCATGCGAACGATTACCGATTATAATCCATTTGTAAAGACCTTCGGTAGCTTACAAATTAGGAACACCGACTACAACCATTTTTATGGTGGAATTAGAGGAGCTTTTGGTGCCTTTAATTATAAAGGACAAGCAGGGTTTAAGAATGTAAAAAATCTAGCATTATTCCTAAACGATTATGCAGATTTTATCACCACTAGTGCAGGAGAAGTAAGTTTAAATCGCTTAGAAGTATTGTACGATGATGGTAATATTTTTAATATTCAAGGTAGCTTAGAAGCTCCCGTATTTAAAGGTTTCAATTTGGCGGGTACTGTAAGTGTAAACGCTTACGATATGGACAATCAAGAAAAAGCATGGCACTTACCAGCTACAGAATTTAATGTCAATGCTACTTACAAAATGTTAGAAGAAAAGCTATTACTAAAAGGAGAATTATTTGTGGCGAATGGATTGCCGTACATCACACCAGAAGGCAATACAGATAACCTAAATGCCTTATTAGATGTAAGTGCCGGAGCAGAATATATTTTGACGGACAACTTTAGCGCCTTTTTAAATATTAATAATCTTTTAGATAATAACCGAGAAAGATGGAATAGTTATCAGACCTACGGTTTGAACGTGATGATTGGTATTCAGGGACGGTTTTAGTGATTGATTATTAGTTGATTAATTATTAGGAACGATGTAGAAATAGATTTACAAATTTAGAGTATGTCTAAAGTTGCAACGTGCTAAAAAATGGGGCTAATTCATCTACACAATCCCAAAAAAAATCTTCAGGAATCAATTCAATTGCTCTTGGATGCGCAAATTCTTTGTTTATTCCATAACTTTCTTCTTCCATTTGCATAAAGTTTACTTAGGTTAAAACGTGCCGAAGCTACGCTCCTTAGCGCCAAATATAGAGGCTTTTTGTATCTACAGACCGTGACAGAGCTATGCTCTTAATACTTTAAGGGGCATCGCCTCGACTCTGTCTGTAGATTTAATTTTATGGTTTACGTTTTTTCTAAGGAGCGTAGCTTCGTCCCCGTCTGTTTCCTATTTGTGTGCATACGATAAGGGTCTGGTGCCGTATAGATATCGGCATGAACCATCGAAACCGGACTAATATCCAGCTACGTATATCTTTCCAACACATTCAAAACCCGTTCCGTCAATTCATCCTGACAAGCCATTTGATAATCCTCATACGTACAAGGAATGAGTTCATGTTTGCCTTTATTCGTGTTGCTATCCATTTGCATCCACCAGCGACCACTTTTAGTGCTTTTCCAGAAAGTCGCATTATGGTCATAGTCTTTGAAAGACACAATGTATTCTATCATCCCATCCGTCGAAGCAGGGAAATCTCGTTTTCTATTATAAATTCCTTCCAATAAATACCAGACAATGTGGGCTATTAATTGGGCGGTTTGTTGACTCTTATCCTTTTTTGGGTGGTACCCATAAAAACCGATAGAGGTCAATTTATCGCTCATGCCGGCATAATGCGCTAATTGACAAGCCTCTTCGGAAGAAAATCCACTAGGTGAATTGTTCCAAAGTCCGGGCGCTTCGATATATTTTAGGGCATTCATATTGAAATAAATCGTATCGGCTGCTCGCAGCGTTGGTTCGACCACTTCCATATTAGACTTTGCTTTACCTAAGCGTACTAAATCGTAGTTCTTTTTTTGGTAAAAATTAATCGTTTCAGGTGGTGTCAAATGCGTTTGATACCCCACTAAACCTAAATTAGCAAGTTTGGGTAATTTAGATTTTCGAATGCTAGATAGGTAATTGGTATCCTCACTGTGGAAAGGCGTACTTTCATCAATCACTGCCACATTTACCGATTTCCTGATATTTTGGTAGGCTTTGAATTGAGCAGAAAATTGTAAAGCTTTATGACTTAAAATAATCGGAATGATGTTATTATCTAATAATTCCCGAATGACTGGCAGCAAAAATTCTTCGTTTGATTTGCGCAAATTTCCAATATCGGCAATCGCCATTTTGCCAAAAGGAAAAGCCAATTTGTATAAGTGTTGACGAATCGTATCGACTTCTTTGCCTGTTCCAATTAACGCCACCTTGACATCTTTTAAATTAGGGAATTCTCCCTCAAAGTGTGCTATATTTTTGCCTAATTGCCAAGATGGTAGTTCCTCGTCAATTGTTCTAGCTTTCAACCAATTTTCTAGCATTTTGTGTGTAGTTTTTTTTAGCGCTGGCAATTTACTTTAAATTACCCAATTGTTCATTTTCTACCTTTCCTAATTTTTCCTTTTATAATTCAAAAATAGTGCTACTCCTGAAAGCATCAGCCTTTCTATTAAATTTTTTATTTTTTCTCAAAAATTTTCCTATTTCTATTTATCCCTTTCTTACGACCTGCCTAAAAATAATTAACTTTCTGATAATCAACAAGTTAAATTTAAATCAATTAACGTCATTAAAATAGCAAAACAACAATTAATAGTTGTTTTAAAACTAAAAATTATTGTTTTTCAATAATTTTTTATTGCTATTTAGATATTTTCTCCTTAGTTTTGTCTTGTCAAATGAAATAATGCGCACTACAAATTTGAAAACGAAATCAATTTTGAACACCTAAAATCAAAACGATGAAAAATCTATTATCCACCAATAACACTAAACTAATCGGCTATTTTTCTTTATTATTCTTTGCTTTTATCAATCCTTACTTGGTCAAACAATTAATGATTACCATTCAAATTTATCTTGAGCAATACAGCTAAAATTTACCGTTTAAAATCAATTTGTCCATTTCACTCAATAAAAAATGGAAATTCTTATAAATCATTTGATATGAAAACACAATCAAGTCTATTAAAAACCATAAATAAGACCATTAATTTTTTCTGGTGGTTACACGTTCTTTTTACTATTTTTACTGCTTTTTCAATACCATTTGTACCTCCGTTTTTTGAATTTAATTTTTGCTTAAAAGATAATGGGGTGTTTAATGCAGCTAATGGAGAGAATTATCCTATTGAAATAACCGACCTAAGAGGGATAGCAGGTTTTACAGATGATTTTCAGCCCATGTATTCTGAGAACATTATTTTATTTGCTGTGACATTAATTAGCTTGTTTATTTTCTATAATTTCAAAAAAATAGTTAATTCTGTCACGAAAAATGCCTCTTTTCAATGGGAAAACTATAAACGTTTCCGATATATAGGTTTTACTTTTTTTGCTTTAATTATATTAGAAACTATTCATTTTTTTACTATACGGCAGCAATTATCTAAATTGGTTCAACATGATGCAATAGATGTACATCTCAATTTCAGCATTATAGATAATTTTGATTGGTATGCTTTTTTTGGAGGTTTATTCTTTTTAGTCCTAGCAGAATTATTCAAAGAAGGCTTTTCCCTCAAACAAGAAACCGAACTAACTATCTAAAAAATTCATTCCCGATAAAAATCGGGATTTCGTTTTACTCAACATGCAAAAATGCCAATCATAGTAAACGTAGACGTAATGCTCGCCAAACGCAAGATGAAATCCAAAGATTTGGCCGATGCCATTGGGATTACTGTTGCCAATTTATCTATTCTCAAAACAGGGAAAGCGAAAGCTGTTCGTTTTTCCACCTTGGCGGCTATTTGTAAGGAATTGGATTGTCAACCGGGAGATATTTTGGAGTATCGAGCGGAGGGGCAGTAGGCAGTGTCAATTCCAATTCACCCCATCTGGCATATCCGCAATCACCTCATAACGGTCTCCTTTATTTTTCATCACTTCCTGCCAGAGCGAAGATGATTTATTTTTAAATAGATAATTGGCAAACATTTCCGTCACTACCCATGAACCATGATTCATTTCACCGTCCAATTGGCCAGGCGACCAACCAGAATAACCAACAAAAAATCGAATATTCTCAGGCCTTATTAAATCGGAGGAAATTAAGAATTTTAATTTTTCAAAATCACCGCCCCACCAAACACCGTCTACTACCTTGGTACTCCCATCTAAAACAGCTCCAACATTATGAATATAATGAATGCTATCGGTCTGAACTGGTCCCCCATAATACACCTCTGTATCGAAAGAAGGAAAATCCAAAATCAATTCATTTATCTGTAAACCTAAGTTT
>CALLVC010000180.1 GCA_938010785.1 uncultured Saprospiraceae bacterium | reverse complement strand
AATTTTTAGCTTGAATTTTTTCGATAGTTTTCGCCAAAAAATCAATGCATAGCACCCGCTACGGATTTATTTTTTGGTAAAAAATAGCGGAAAAAGGCTGCTAAAAATTACCCGATTAATTGAGCTGCATTACTTAAGTACATGTGCTATACAATATAAGCCCTTTTTTATGCCCTTAACTGTGTTTTTTTCTATAATATTTTCTTCGGTTATCCTTCAAATAAAATGATTTTCTACAATCTATTTTAAAAAAAATGTTGAAAATTTTATCGAAAAGTGTGACTTGGTAAAAGGATATATCGTCTTAAGAGTGTATTTAAATTTGAAAGGAATCAACTTCTCATAAAGATTTGGTTTTTTGGGGTTTTTTAAGGACTTTCCATACTATGGAAGTCCTTTTTTTATGCACGCAAGTGAAATTTTATACCCTTGAAGCTTTTTTGATGCTTATGGACCGTAAAAAAAACAACTTAGCTTAAGTTAATTTTTTTAGAAAAATCGAATATTAGTCTATAAAAGTGTGACTTGATAAAAAGATATAGCGTCTTAAGGGTGTATTTAAATTTGAAAGGAATCAACTTCTCATAAAGATTTGGTTTTTTGGGGTTTTTTAAGGGCTTTCCATACACTGGAAGCCCTTTTTTTATGCCCCTGCTATTTAAGGGTAATCATTTTAAATGTGCTTTCCCGATTTTAAAAAGAAAAGGTTGTCCTAAATAATAGCTGTTTCTATTTTTTTCCATTATTATTTTATCAAAATAGATAGCATTTTCATAGCTGAGTGAATCAAAATGATTTTGCCATTTTTGATGCTTCAAATTTTTTATCCAAAACGTTTTAGGTTTATTCGTTTTCTTGATATAGAAATATTCTTTCTCGTAACGAACTTATCAATTTGTCAATTGGAATAAAATTTCGAGGTAAAGAATTAAATTCGGTAAATTTTCCCTTTATAGCTTTATGGAGAGTAGTAGTCATTGGTATACTAATTTGTCCCCAATGTAAAGTTGCTACTGTATCTAAATCGATTTTTACGATTTCTTTCTCTTGTCCACATAATGGATAAATCAAAATTTGGAGAAACAGAAAAATTAGAAATTTGATTTTTGCATTCATCTTACATTTTTTTAAGCTTTGGAATTAAAAATACACTTTATTCTATAGATTATCTGTTCTTCAAAAATAATTTATATCCTAATTATATTTAGCTTTTGTTCCTATTCTTAACTAAAATCAAAACCCTAAAGGCATTTTCCCTGTTCAAAAGATAAATAGATAAATAGATAAATAGATAAATTTAATGCAAGACCTTATTCAATTTTTTAGAGCACGCTTACAAAAAGAATTACCTCATAGTAATATTCATAACGAAGGTCTTGACCCTAAATTATTAAAGCTATTATTAGAAGAAGAGGCCAATGCAAAGGCGAAATTTGAAAAAAAACCTCCAAGAATTTGTGCGGTTATGATTGCAATGTATCCTCACGAAGATGATATTTACCTTCCAATGATGTTGCGTCCTACAAAAAGCCGAGCGCATCCCGGGCAAATCTCCTTTCCAGGAGGAAAAAAAGAAGACCAAGACCAGGATTTAATAGATACTGCCAGGCGAGAAATGCAGGAAGAGGTAGGGGTTTTAGTTCCCCGAGAAAATGTAATAGGTGCTTTGAGTTCCGTTTATATTCCGCCAAGTAATTCCTTGGTGACCCCTATTTTAGGGTATTTAGATGCGAAACCAGATTATATGATTGAACCTGATGAGGTAGAAAGAGCCTTAGATATTTCTGTAAAAGACCTTGCTGACCCTGCCAATAGAAAAATAAAAAAGGTTATTTTAACCAATGGCGATTATCTCGAAATGCCAGCCTTTGCAGTAAGTGATGTATTTATTTGGGGAGGTACCGCTCGGATGATACAAGAGCTAAATCGACTTTTAGAAGAGAAAGCCTTAGCTTAAATTGTCATTGGTATTCACTAGTCCAACAATATCGGGATAGTCTCCGACAAATTCTCCTTTTTATTACCTACTTCCGTTGAAAATAGTGATTTTTGCGACTCATAAAGAAATCATTCAATGAAACAACTACTGTTCCTATTTTCCATCTTATTTATTTGTACTTCAAGTTTGTTTGCTCAAAACGGAACACTTCGGGGGAATGTATTTGATGCAGATACCGGAGAACCAATCATATATTGTAACCTTCAATTACAAGGTACTAACTTAGGAGTTACCACAGATTTTGATGGCTTTTTTAGTTTAACCAATATTCCAGTCGGGGATTACCAACTGGTGGCTACTTATATAGGCTATGATAGTCTTTCTGTTGCAGTTAATATCAAAGAAAACCAAATTGATTATCAGAGAATAAATATCCAACCGAATAGTGTTCAGCTAAGTACCGTCGATGTTTCTGCTCGGAAAGAGAAAGCAAGGTCAGAAGTGCAAGTTTCTGCCTTGACCGTTACCCCTCAGCAGATAACTTCCTTACCGTCTATTGGTGGACAAGCGGATATTGCCCAGTATTTACCCGTTTTACCTGGTATTATTTTTACAGGAGACCAAGGTGGTCAGTTATATATTCGAGGAGGTTCACCTATCCAAAATAAGATTTTATTAGATGGGATGACCATTTATAATCCTTTTCATTCTCTAGGATTTTTCTCCGTTTTTGAGACGGAAACGATTCGGTCGGTTGATGTTTTAACGGGTGGATTTAATGCGGAACACGGGGGGCGAGTATCTGCGGTAGTGGATATTAAAACAAGAGAAGGAAATAAAAAAAGATTTGGTGGAAGTGTGTCTGCCAACCCTTTTCAAGGAAAAGTTTTATTAGAAGGACCGCTCGTTAAATTAAACGAAGAAAAAGGAAATAGTTTATCATTTTTGGTGACTGGAAAACATTCTTATATCGACAAAACTTCCCCCAATTTGTATCCGTATGCGGTAGAAAATGATAGTCTTGGTTTACCATTTAATTTTACAGATTTATACGGTAAGTTGTCTTTTGTCGGCTCAAATGGTAGTAAAATCAATCTGTTTGGTTTTAATTTTAAGGATAGGGTCAACTTTGAAGGTCTAGCAGATTTGGATTGGAATACAGTAGGAGCAGGTTTGCAATTTAAGCTCATTCCAAATAATTCTTCTTCCATCATTAATGGTAATTTTTCTTTTTCTGATTATGATATTGGCTTAGTCGAGTCAGATAATAACCCTCGAACTAGTGGAATTACTAGCTTTAATGCAGGCCTAAACTTCACCTATTTTGGAAATAATAGTGAAGCCAATTATGGTTTTGAAATCAATGGATTTAGAACTGCTTTTGAGTTTATCAATTTCTTAGATTTAACCATCGAACAATTTGAGAATACAACTGAATTAGCAGGTTTTGTAAAATTCAAAAAGAAGTTGGGGAATTTAATTATTGAACCTGGCATCAGAGCACAGTTTTATGCTACCTTGAACAACTTTTCTTTTGAACCAAGACTTGGTTTGAAATATAATATCAACGAAGATTTACGATTTAAAATAGCTGGAGGATTGTATTCTCAAAATTTAATTAGTACCGTTAATGAAAGAGATATTGTCAATCTATTTGTTGGCTTTTTAAGTGGACCTGATGAAAGTATTTTTAAGCCTGGAACGGGTGAAAGAACAGATGACCGTTTGCAAAAAGCCAACCATATCATCGCTGGTTTAGAAATTGACCTTGGGAAGAATATAGAATTAAACATAGAACCTTACCTCAAAGATTTTAGCCAGCTAATTAATTTAAATAGGAATAAACTAACTCCACAAGAATCCGATTATGCGGTAGAAACAGGGGAGGCTTATGGAGTGGATTTTTCTGTAAAATACGAAACACCAGAATTGTACTTATGGGGAACTTACAGTTGGGGAAATGTAAATAGAGACGATGGCGAACAAGTCTATCCAACCATTTTTGACCGACGGCACAATGTCAATTTATTAGGAACTTATAAATTTGGCGACGACCAAAGTTGGGAAGCTAGTGTGCGTTGGAATATGGGGTCTGGGTTTCCATTCACTTTAACTCAGGGATTCTACACCTTCAACACCTTCCAAAATGGTATTAGCACAGATGTATTGACAGATAATCCAGAATTAGGAATCATCTACGATGAAGCTAGAAATGCAGGTCGATTGCCTTATTATCATCGTTTGGATGCATCGCTTAAAAAGACGGTATTGTTCTCGAAATATGCGAAAATGGAAGTCGTTGCTAGTGTGACTAATGCTTATAATAGAGAAAATATATTCTTTTTTGATAGAGTTCGATATGACCGACAGAATCAGTTGCCAATTTTACCTAGCCTTGGGGTTACTTTTTCTTTTTGACAGGATGACATACACTCCAATTATGTTTTGCTGCTTATCTTTTTGTAATGTGGTTTTATCGGACTAGCGTAACATCCCCATAGAAACTTTCCTCAATTTCATCCAAATAAATCACTTTAGCATAATAGCTAAAAACGCCAGGCTGTACCGCTTGACCATTCATTATCCCATCCCATCCAATAGTTGCATCATTAATCTCCCCTTGATTTTGGGAATACACAATATTCCCCCAACGGTCAACTATCTGAAAAACTAGAATTTGGGCAAAGCCTTGTCCCATGATATAAAACTGGTCATTAATGCCATCTAGGTTAGGACTAAATACATTAGGTATGTAAATGCCTCGGTCTTTGGTTACTGTAATTGGGACACTAGCGTTGGCTATACAACCTGATGAACTGGTAATTTGAACTTCATAGTTGGTATTAAAGAATGGTCTAACTTCCAGCGTAGCACAGTCTAAACAATCTACAAACTGACCTTTTTCTGTCCAATTGTATTGGATAGTCCCAATTGCATTAGTTATGGGATTCAAATTATAATATTCACCTAAATTTAGTGTAATTGCCTCTCCCAAATCTACGGATATGGGCTCTTCAGAAATAAATACAGAATCAATTTCTACTTCGCAACCGTTGGTAATAGTAACCGCGTACTGACCAGGCTCTGAAACGACTAGGGTAGAGGCCGTACTTCCCGTATTCCATTGATAATCAATTCCATTGATAGTGCCAGCAACTAATTCAATACTAGTTCCTTCACAAAGATTTTGCTGTTGATTAGCTAAATTTACTACTAGCGGAAAAACCTCTATGGAAGTAGAGTCATCTGATAATACAGTGGTCGGGTCATCTGAAGGAGAACGACTGCCTAATCCAGCAGGTAAGTCATCTAGATAAGCTTGATTTTTATATATACCTTGTGCGAATGGTAAGGTTTCTACCACTACTTTAATACTATCTTGTCCAAGTGGCACGGTCATATCTTCTATTCTCAGAATATTAGTTCCTGCCCCTGTAAATGTTCCCCCATAGGGATTTTTATCAAGTCTTAGAATTACAAAATCTTCTGGCATTGTGTCTGTTAAATCAATGCCCATGATGGTTTCTCCTGAGAGGTTAGAAATTTCAAAATTATAGGTTAATTCTGTACACGGAACAACTTGACGTGGTGTCACATTTTTTAACAAATCTATCGTAAATGGACAGGCGCAACCATCTTTATTGCTGGTACTTGGCCCTGTTCCAAGATTGCTTACTATTCCTGTGTTTTTATCAATACCAAAGAATGTTCGAGCAGTATTATCATTAACTGCGTTTCCATAACCAAACATTTTTCCAAAGGCATCAAAATAAAGCCCACCCATTCTATCCGCAACATTAGAAGATGGAAAATTTGTAGTTACTAATCCAGTTGTTGCATCAATGGTTATTAAACGGCTTTCCCTGCTATCAAAACCATAAAGTATCCCTGAGATTGGGTCAAAAGCGATATCCGTTGTCTGAACATTTGATCCTGTCAATGGCGTCCTTCTTTTGGTTGGATAAGTATTATCTGTCAAATCGACGACGACTAATGCAACACTTCCACCTCCAAATCCATTTGTTTGTTCTACAATAATCATTTCATCACCATTAGGGGTAATAGTCGCCGCATAATAACCATTGTTAAGATTTACATCTAAAATAACTAAAGGAAAACTTTCTCCTGTTGCATCCACTTGATACAAGCGTTGTGTGGCTGTTCCAATTCCATAAATCAGATTATCTGTGGAACGGTAGCCAACTGCATTCATTGCGACTCCAGTTGAATTTTCCAATGGGTCAAAATTCACATTGCCATTTGATTCTATAATTACTTCATGCAATTGACTGGCACCATTAGAGGAACCAAAAGAAAAATAGAAATTATTTTGGCAAACAAAAGGTTCTTGGGCGTAAATTGTTAGAGCCGAAAAAATGTTTAGGAGCAAGAGTATCCATCTATTCTTGTATAGTATTCCACACATTTTTTATCCTTTTGTTTTTGATTAATTAGTTAATTTAAGCTTCGGACAATTGGTAGCACAGCGCTT
Organism: uncultured Saprospiraceae bacterium; assembly: GCA_938010785.1. Lineage (GTDB taxonomy): Bacteria > Bacteroidota > Bacteroidia > Chitinophagales > Saprospiraceae > JAFMDF01. The sequence continues at coordinate 57 of CALLVC010000180.1, read as the reverse complement.
TAGCCTGTCCTGTTCAGCGACCTTTAGGTCGGTACTATGTAATAGTTTTAGTAAAAT
>CALLVC010000179.1 GCA_938010785.1 uncultured Saprospiraceae bacterium | reverse complement strand
TTCATGAAATCAGCTTGGTTCAAAGATGTAATCAATTTATTTTTCCCTAATTTATGTATGGCTTGCGAACAAGAAGAGTTACAAGGTAAAGAGATTTTATGTCTTTCTTGCAAGCGAAAATTACCTAAAACGGGGATGCAGGAGATGAAAGAAAATCGCTTTACAGACCGTCTGGCAGGAAGAGTTTATTTACAGGCGGGTGCTGCTCTTTATCATTTTAAGGAGGGTAGTCCTGTTCAGCGTTTAATACACAAATTGAAGTATGAGCGCAAACCTAAAATAGGGATAAATTTAGGCAGAGCTTATGGGAAGGAATTAGCGCAATCTAGTTTTTTTAAAGAAATAGATTTAATTGTACCAGTACCTTTGCATATTGTTAAGGAACGGAAAAGAGGCTATAATCAGAGTGACCAATTTGCGATGGGCTTATCAGAAACAATGAATAAACCTTGGTTAAAAAATGGATTAATTAGAGTAAAACATGGACAAAGTCAGACCAGAAAAAGCCAAACAGAAAGATATGATAATGTATTAACGGCTTTTGCTGTAGGAGAAGCGGAGAAATTAAAAGGAAAGCATATTTTAATCGTCGATGATGTATTGACGACGGGAGCGACTTTGGAAGCCTGTGCCACTAAAATATTAGAAATCCCAGATACCAAAGTAAGTATGGCAACCATTGCGATTGCAGGTACTAGTTGATAGATGGAAGGAAGTGGTCCACCCTATGCCCTTCGCCCTAAGCCCTCTAATATACTAACCTTTTCCGTAAAATAATTCGATATTCTTCAATGGTCTCTTTGGGTTGGATGTCAATAATATCAAAACCTCGACTTAAGGCAAAAATGAGCATTGGTTTCAAACGATTTCTAGTTTTAAAAGTAACGTGAGGATAGCCTTTTTCTTTGGCCCAAGCTTCTTGTCTTTCTGCTAATTGTCTGGCGATTCCTAATCTTCTAAACTCAGGTAAAATAGCCCCCATCCAAGAGTAGAAATAACCATCTCTTTCATAACCAACTTTAAATCCAGCAGGGACGTCATTGACATAAGCTACGAGGGTAATAGCAGGCACATTTTTGAGTCTTTCTTGATAAACAGCGAGACCATGTGGATTAGTAAATTCAGGTATTTCTTTAGAGATAGCAACGACTGTTTCTAAAGTATCTTCTTGTATTCTGATAATTGACGACATAGCAATAAATGATGGTTTTTTGATTAGACTGTGAATACTAGATAAACCTGCTTATTTTTGTATTTTTTTTCGAGGAAATACGATTCTCTTTTATATTGACAAAGAATGAGCAGAAGAAATAAATTACAAAAGTTTGCGGAAATATTAACCTTTCCAAATGTATATGAAAATTTTGATAACTACCCACCTCGTTTAACGGGAAAGGGTGGAGTGGATGTCGATTTAAAAGGGCAATGGAAAGCAAAGCATTTTAAAAATGATAATCCTATTACTTTAGAATTAGCTTGTGGGAGAGGGGAATATACAGTTGCTTTAGCTGAAAAATATCCGAATAGAAATTTTATTGGGGTAGACATCAAAGGTGCGCGAATTTGGAAAGGCGCACGAATTGCTTTAGAGAAAGAATTAACAAATGCGGCGTTCCTTAGAACTCGGATAGAATTAATTGCGGCCTTTTTTGAAGCAGGAGAAATTGATGAAATTTGGATTACTTTTCCAGACCCATTTTTGAAAAAAGGAAAAAGTAATCGCCGACTGACTTCGCCAAAATTTTTAGACCATTACAGAAAGCTTTTAAAGCAAGATGGCTTGATGCATTTAAAGACAGATGAAGGCGTGTTATCTGAATTTACTTTGGAGGTATTAGAAGCGGATGAAAAAGCAAAAATCTTGTATCAAGATACCGATATATATTCGAAGCCTTTGCCAATGGAGGAATTAGAAGTAAAGACCTATTATGAAAATATGCACTTGGAAAAAGGAAAGACGATAAAATATATTCGTTTTACGATTAATTAGCAGTCTTAGATTTGAGGTTGTGTAGAAAGTTATTTTTGTAAATATTTTTTAAAAATTCATCTTTGAAAGATATTGATTTATAGATATACGAAATTTTAAAAATCTAAGGCATGCACACAAGTGTACCTTGTCTACTTATAGTGCCGTTAGGTACTTAAGATTGGTAATCCAAAAGGCTAAAAGGAAGCGCTAAACGTGCCGTAGGTACGTAACATGGTGTTCAAACCTAGGTTGCGTACCTACGGCACGCCGAGAAGTAATGGTGACGGTCTATAATTACCGATGTTTTAGTACCTAAAGGCACTATTCTTACTTGATACATTTGCATGCATCAAGTAGATTTTGAAAATTTGACATATTTCGACGTTCTATACAACCACAAGTCTTTTCAAGCGAAAATCTTAAGAATAAGCAGCACTAGCCTATGATGAGCATTCTTCATTTTTCTTCTGCAAAAACTTGGCGGGGAGGCGAGCAACAGATAGCTTACCTATATGAAGAATTAGCCAAAAAAGCAGTAAAGCAGTGGATTTTCTGTTTAGAAAATAGTGAGTTAGCTAGTTACTGTCTCCGAAAAAATATTCCTCATTATACTTACCAAAAAAGATTTGCAGTAAATCCTTTTGTAGCTATTCAACTGAAAGGCTTATGTGAAGAATTGAAGGTAGACCTTGTGCATTTACATGATGCACACAGTCATACTTTCGGATTTATCAGTACGTTTTTAGGCAATAAAACGCCTTTTATACTCAGTCGTAGAGTCGATTTTCCCGTCAAAGATAGTTGGTTGTCTCATCGAAAATACAATCATCAGTCCATTAAAAAAATTCTATCTGTTTCTAATAATGTTCAACAAATTTTAGCTCCTGCTATAATAGATAAGCAAAAACTACAGGTAGTCCATAGTGGAATTGATATAAACCGATTTCAGTATAACAATAAAGGAATTTTAGGAAAGGAATATAGTATTCCCAAAACAGTAAAAATCATTGGTAATGTAGCAGCTATCGCACCACATAAAGATTATTTTACTTTCGTAGATACCGCTGAAATTTTATTAAAGACCAACCAACAATTAACCTTTTTAATCATTGGAGGAGATGGGGGAGAAGAGGCCTTAATTAAATCATATATCGCTGAAAAGGAGTTAAGTGAATATTTTATTTTCACAGGATTTAGGAAAGATATACCTGAAATTTTACCAGAGTTAGATATATTTTTATTTACAAGTAAAGAAGAAGGGCTAGGTACTTCTGTGATTGATGCCTTAGCGTGTGGCGTACCAGTGGTGGCTACAGCAGCAGGTGGAATACCCGAAATTATACAAGATGGAATGAATGGTTTTTTAGCGCCAGTGAAGCACGCTATTAAATTGGCGGAGCAAGTAAATTATGTATTATCAAATACGGCTGTGCAAGACAGGGTTATTAAAAAAGGAAAGGAGACCGCTTTGCAATTTTCTAAACAAAGAATGGCAGAAAAGACTTATCGGATTTATGAAGAATTGACTAAGTGATTCAGAGGTTTAGATTTAGAATCTTCGAAGTCTATTGAATTACTCTTTTTTTTCTGATAATTTCACTATTTTAGTCTCTCTTTATTCAATAGCTTATTTTTTGTAGGAAATATGTTTCCTGTTCTTGAATTGCCAAATTTGAGAACTAAACATAAGCAGTAGAAAAGATAAAATTTATAAAAGCCGACCTTATTCATAAATTTAACAAATGGCAAAAAGGAAGAAGAAAACAATAAATGTAAAAGGTACAGAAATTACTCTATTACCAAAAAAAGATAAAGAGGACTATTTTTCATTGACAGACATAATGAAAAGTTTTGATGATGAATTTTCTATTTACAGTTGGTTACGTAATAAGAATACGGTAGAATTCATTGGTACTTGGGAATTGCTACATAATCCCGATTTTAAAGGTAACGAATTCGTTACCTTTAAAAATAAAGCAGGGTCAAATAATTTCAACTTAACGCCTAAAAGTGGATTACTGCCACGAATGCAATTGGAATAACAGTAAAAGCAGGACGTTACGGAGGAGGAACATTTGCTCATAGAGATATAGCAATCAATTTTTGTTATTGGTTAAGTCCAACCTTCCAACTTTATTTGGTAAAAGAGTTCCAAAGATTAAAGGAAATTGAAGCACAGGAAAAATACAACGAACTAGATTGGAACCTAAAGCGTGTACTTTCAAAAGTGAACTACACCGTACACACGGACGCAATCAAAGAAAAATTGATACCGCCAAGACTGAAAAAACAACATCATGGATTTGTGTATGCAAATGAAGCAGATATTTTGAATGTAGCGGTCTTTGGAATGACCGCTAAAATGTGGCGTACAAGTAACCCAGAAGAAAAAGGAAATATAAGAGAT
>CALLVC010000178.1 GCA_938010785.1 uncultured Saprospiraceae bacterium | reverse complement strand
AGCAATCCATTGATAAGTAAGCCCTGCTACAGGATTATCTACCGATAGTTGGATAGCATCACCAAAACAGATTTGAGATTCGGTGACCAAACTAGGTCTACTAGGCTTTGGAATCGTCATGACTTCCACACTACTTTTCGCCGATTCACAACCATTTTCAAAAACACTTAAAGTATATGTACCAGTATTTTGTAGGATGGCATTGTCGATAATCATTGGTTGCTGCACATTGGCGGTGAAACCATTGGGTCCTTGCCAATTATAGCCTTCTGCAATCGTCGAAGTGGTCAACTGAATTTCTGTCCCTTCACAAGCAGCAATCATTGATTCTAATTGTGGCGCAGCAGGTACTTCGTTGACCGTCAACAATTTGGCAGTCGAAACCTTCGATAAACAACCGTCTATTTCTACTGCTACGTTAACTAAACCACTCTGATTGGCATTGGTATTATCCAGTAATAAAGTTGGAGTGATGGTCGTATAATTTTCTAAAGTAGCCCCATTAATTTCCCAATGATAAGTGACGGAATCACCTTGATAACCGCTAGTTGATAACACCAATGTTTCGCCTTCACAGAAATTATTTGCGTCAAGCAATAATTCAGGTGTTGCAGGTTGTGCCATGACATTGATAAATTGTTCTGCCACGTTGGAAGTACAACCTTTTGCATCGGTCACTTTCAAAGTATAAGTTCCAGATTCCACCCCATCAAGGTTCGCCAAAGTTGGTACCGAAGCAGCAGAGTTAAATCCATTTGGTCCAATCCATTCGTAATTATAAGGCGCTTGTCCGCCATTTATTTCAGCGGTAAGATTTAGGGTATTATTGATACCAACACATTCTATGCTATTCGTTGTGATATTTGCCGTAACTCCTGCATTGACATCTACCGCAAATGGTGCAGACATTAAAGAAGCACAACCGTCAACGACGACTCTCACTTGGTAATCACCATTCGCTATAGTCGTGGCACCTGCTAGACTTAAAATTGGATTATCCGCATAAGTGCTATCGAGCGTCGAACCATTTGGTCCAATCCATTCGTAGCTCACATTTGCCCCTTGATAAATAGGTACCGTTAATTCTAAATCTTCGCCTTCACAAATTGCATTTGACATACTGATAGTCGGCCGATTTGGAAGAGTCGAAATATCTAGTACCGTTGATTGGCTAACTTGACAACCACCCGCATTCGTAACGGTAACTGTATAAGTGCCCGTCAGCGCATTTTGAGCATTGGGTAAAGTTGGATTTTGGTCAGTAGAAGAGAAACCATTTGGTCCACTCCATTCATATTTCAAAGCTGCCACTGGATTAATTGGCAAAGCAAATAATTGAATATCATCGTTTGGTAAAACACATTCTGCCCCACTATTATTCAGCACAAATTCAGGCATGTCATTAATCGAGACAGAAACGACTGCTGAGTTCAAGGTCTGACAACTATCGGCGGTAACAATCACTTGGTAATCCCCACTATTTGCCGCATTTGCATTATCAATAATTAAAAACGGACTATTTGGATAATCTCCATTCGTCGTCGATGTATTATTCGGTCCTACCCATTCGTAGTTCACTTGTCTACCTTGTAATTGCAGGGTAGATAAAACCAATTGTTCACCGGCACAAATCGCTCCGTTATAGTTGATAAATGGTTGGTCTAAGGTGGTAGAAATTAAAGTAACTTCCGTTGTGGCAAAATTAGACGTACAACCATTTTCGTTCGTTACTTTTAGACTATAACTACCTTCGTTTATACCCGATGGATTGGCAATAACAGGGTCAATTTCATTTGAAATAAAACCATTCGGTCCAGTCCATTCAAATTGATAAGTAGCATTGGTATCCCGATTTAAGACATTGGCGAATAATTGTAAATCATCTCCACACAGTCCACCGTTATGGCTTGGGCTTGCCGCCAATTTATCATAAATAATAACCGCTACAGAATCGGAAATATTCTCACATTCATTGACCGTAATTCTAACTTGATATTGTCCTAAATGCGTAGTATCGACAGGGAAAATCGTCCATTCATTCGTCGAACCAACGCCTATAATCACACTATCTTTCAGCCATTCATAACTAACTTGATTGCCTTCATATAATTGAGTGCTCAAGACCAATCTTTCGTCACTACAAATCGGGGCATTGGTGGTCAAAATAGGTTGGGCGATACTTTCCGTAATATCCACTTCCACCGTAAAGGCATCAGATTGACAACCGTTGGCATCCATCACAAAAACGGTATAAGAACCATCCATGCTACTATTCACATTGACCAATACGGGGTCTTCTGAGACCGAGAAGAAAGCATTCGGTCCAGTCCACTCGAAAGTGTAAGGTGCTGTACCACCCGTTGCAGTAGCATTTAGCCTAATTTCTTCCGTTCCAATCGCACATAAAACAGGTAGTAGACTATCAACGGATATAGTAGGTTTTTCATAAATTTCTAAAGTGTACATCGAACTAGACAAGGCACAACCATCCACATTTATGGAGACATAATAATCTCCAGTATCTGCAATGGTCGCATTATCAATAATCAAGCTTGGATTATTATTATTTTGGACAATTAAGCCATCTTTTATCCAAGTGTACAAGACATTTGAACCTACGTATTCACTCACTTCTAATGCTACGCTTTCTGATTCACAAACAGGGCCATTGGCGGTTATAAATGGAATAGCGACTGGATTCAAAATGGTCGTAATCTCCGTAGAACCTGTAGTACTACAACCATTGCCATCGGTCACCACCAAGGTGTAAGTGCCATTATAATCTGCTGTAGCGTTTGGAATTGTGGGGTTTTCTACCGTCGAACTAAAGTCATTAGGACCAGTCCATAAGAATGTAAAAATGGAGTCAGTGCCCATAGTTATATTGGCTAATAGCTGCAAGTCAGTAGGGGCGCAATCATCATTTAGCGTATAGAGGTTCGTAGGGGCCACTTCGGGGGCATCCCAAACGATTACGGAAGTTGTAGCTAGTTCTGCCACACAACCTAAGGCACTGACGGTTAATTCAAAATGGGTTGTATCTTTTATATTTTTAATAATTGGATTTTGTTCCGTTGAAATAATGGTGGTATCGCCCACAATTCGCCATTCGTAAATAGCATTTTCAAAAGAAGTGGCGCTTAATTGCACCTCACTCTCTGGACAGATAGGTCCATCGTTAAAGGCTTGCGCCGTTGGAATTGGATTGATTAGGATAGCTAAATCTTCTGATTCGGCTTGACAACCTGCAATGTCTGTTAATCGTAATCTCCAATTGCCCGCTAAATAAGCTGGATGTCCGGGAGGAATGACGGTTCTGCCATCAGTTGTTGTCAAACCTGCCAAATCCAAAGTTTCAATACTCGACCCTCTTGGACCAATCCATTCATATTTAGTACCAATAGAACTAGATTCAAAAATTAAATCTTCGCCTTCACAAATAGGGCTATTTGAAATAAAACTTGGGACTTGTTGGTTGACCGTAATACTGTCTACCAAGACGACTCCAACCGCTGTACAACCGCTAGAATTCGTGACCGTCACGATATATTCCCCATTACTTAAAGTCGTAATATTCGTAATTAAAGGGTTTGGCAAATTAGACGTAAAGTCATTCGGTCCAGCCCATTCATAGCTATTTGTATTCGTCGCATTCGCTCTTAATCTCAAAGAACCACCTTCACATATCGTATTGGCAGATGCCGTAGGGTTTGTTGTTGGTGGTAAAATAGTATTCAAAAAGAAGGTATCAGAAGTAATGGTACAAGCATCCAAAATCACCTCAATACTATAAGGCCCTTGATGAATCATACTATCCAATGGATTAATGAAAATCGCATTGGTATTAAATCCAGAAATCCCTGTTGTCACACCATTAGGGGTGCGCCAAATATATTGTACATTTTGACCTGTATAAGGGGTAATACTCAAAGAAACAGATTCTCCTTGACAACCAGGGTCACTAGCCATGATGACGGGTTCTAATAAACCTTCTGTGATATCGACTACTGTAGAAGTAATATCACTTACACAACCGTTGGCATCCGTCACGACTAAAGTATAAATACCACTATTGGCGTTGGTAATATTTACAACCGTAGCAATAGAATCACTCGAGAAGAAATTATTAGGTCCACGCCATTCGTAGCGGAAAGGTGCTTCTCCTGCCGTAATAATTGCGGTTAAATCTAGGTTATCATCATTGCTCGCACAATCTTCTGGCGCAACAAAAACAATTTCCGTAAATGGTTTGGCATAAAGTCCCATATCAAAAGTATCGGAAGTAGCCGTACATCCATCCACCGTTACCGACAAGGTATATTTACCTATATCTTCTAATTTAACAGGATTGATGACGAAGGTATTATTATTACTTGGCAGTAAAACACCATCTTTATACCAGTCGTAGTCAACACTTATACCATTGTATTCCTGTACACTTAAAGTCACTTGGTCATCTTCGCAAGTAATGCCCGTCGATTGAATAACAGGCTCATTTAAGCCTTCAGAGATATTGACAGAAACGGAACTTGCAAAAGATTCGCAACCATTCGCATCCGTGACAATTAAGGTATAAATTCCTGCATTATTAACGTTGATATTTGAAATCGAAATGGTATCTGCATTCGCCTCAAATCTATTCGGTCCTCTCCAAGCGTATTGGAAAGGCGCAGTCCCCATAACGCTTGCCGCAAAGATTTTAAAGGTGGCTAAGCCATCGGTACAATTTTGCGTAATATCAGGAGACATGGTCACTGCTGGGCGGTCGTAAATGACCACATCCAGGGTATCTGAGTTGGTCAAACAGCCATCCACCATCACAGAAACACTATAGCGTCCAATATCAACGGTCGTAGCAGGATTGATTAAGTATTGGTTATTATTATTGGCTAATAAAATACCATCTTTATACCAACTATAAGTCACGGAACTACCATTATAAACAGGCACATCTAGTCTGATTTCACCGCCTTCACAAGTGATACCTGATTGCCTTAGCACTGGTTCTTCTAAACCATCAGAAATGGTAATGGTCAAAGATTTAAGCCCACTTATACAACCATTAGCGTCCGTGATTTGCAGGGTATACACCCCTGCATTTTGTTCCGTAATATTATTCAATCGGATGGTGTCTTCCGTGGAAATAAATCCATTTGGTCCTGTCCAATTATATTGTAAAGGCAAGACACCCGTAATATTTTCTGCTTGGAATTGAATGCCCTCTAAACCATTCGTACAATTGACTTCAATATCCTCATTTAGGTCAAAACTAGGTTGATTATAAATTTCCAGTTCGTAAGCTGAACTATTTAAAATACAATTATCTACACTGACCTGTACGGTATAAGTAGCCGCATCAGAAGGGCTTACTGGATTGAAAATTAATTGTGGATTATTATTATTGGCAATTGGCACCCCGTCTTTTCTCCATAAATAAACGACATCGACTCCATCGTAAGTAGCCGTTGATAAAACAACTCGTTCGTTGGCACAGGTTGGTCCGTCTGCTGCAATAAATGGAATATTTGCGGAGTTGGTGATATTATTCACTTCCGTCTCGCCAGAGGTCGTACAACCGTAGGCATCAAACACCGTCAAAATATAAATCCCATTATGGATTTCCGAAGCATTAGCAATAACTGGGTTTGCTACCGTCGAATTAAAATTATTAGGGCCTGTCCATTGATAGCTGAACGAGGTATCACTTCCAGCCGTAACATTTGCCATTAATTGTAAATCTGCTGGCGAACAATCGGTTTGTAAAGTATAACCCGAAGAAGGCGCAACGGATGGGTTTTCCAAAACAATAATCGTAGTCGTATCTTTTGGGGACACACATCCTTCGATAATGACGGTCAGTTCATATTGAGTCGTATCCGTTAGATTGTTAAAAATTGGGTTTTGTTCGGTTGAAAGCAGCATGGTCTCTCCTACCCTACGCCATTCGTATCTAGTTGCTGAATTTTGGCTACTAGTTGCTAATAGCGTCACCGAACTATTTGGACAAATTGGTCCATTATTAAACGCTTCCGCAACTGGAATTTCGTTAATCACAACATCAATTGGTGCAGATTCCGCTACACATCCCGCAACATCCGTCACTCGGACAAACCAAGCACCTGAAATGTAAGGGGCTGTCCCCATTGCAATCGTCGTATTATCTTCTGTTGTCGTTAATTCTGGGTTATTTTGTAGGGTGGCAATACTCTCTCCTAGTGGTCCTATCCATTCAAACTTTGCACCAGCTGCACTTGTTTCTAAGACCAAATCTTCTCCCTCACAAATTGGTGCATTACTCGTAATTACAGGCAATTCTTGCGCCGTCGTAATACTGTCTACAGTAACAAAGCCAAGGGTAGAACAGCCACTTGAATTAGTGACCGTCACCCCATACTGACCATTATTAACCAAAGTAATATCGTTGATACTCGGATTTTGTACAGTTGACGTAAAGTTATTGGGCCCCGCCCACTCATAAGTCACTGCATCCGTAGCATTCGCAGTTAGTTGTAAAGTACCTCCCTCACAAACATTGGTAAAACTCACCGTTGGGTTCACCGTCGGATTTGGTAATATGGTTAAAGCAAAAACATCTGACGTTGTCGTACATCCATCTACCTCAATCGTTACCGAATAATCACCTATATG
>CALLVC010000177.1 GCA_938010785.1 uncultured Saprospiraceae bacterium | reverse complement strand
GTAGGATTTTTTTCATAAAGAATAATGGAACACCAAAATACGGTTTGTTTAGAATACCGTTTTATATTTTGGTTAAAAATCACTAAGCTGTGTTTACTTTTTGGTACTTTTGCCTCAAAGTATCGACGATTTCATTCGTCGCTTAAATTTAACATCGAAGAATGAACCTGCCCGCTACACAATCAGGCGGGTTCGACGGGTATAGATAAAACAGGAAAAGAGATTTAATAATAAGCTATCTATTCTAGAAGGATAGGTTGTACGGATTAGGGCGGATTAGGCGGATTTAAATACGGATTTTTAAAAGTCGTATTTAGAAATCCGTACAAATCCGCTCAATCCGCCTAATCCGTACAACCTATACAGCCTAAGTTTAAACTGAATAAATTAATAAATTAAAAAATCCTCAAAATAAATTTATCTCTACCTATCGAATAAATTCGACGGTATATTTCAAAATAAATGAGTAAAGATTCTCTTTTTATAGTTATAGAAGGTTTGGATGGTTCTGGAAAAAGTTCAGCATCTGCTGCGCTGAAAGAACATTTAGAACAAAATTTTTCTGGAAAAATTAAACGAAGTTACGAACCTCATAATCCTTCCTGTGGAGGGGATTTTATTCGGGATGTATTAGAGAAACGAATTACTGAATTTGACCCTTTTGTCCTAGCCTTGGCGTACGCTGCCAATCGTTTGGACCACAATGCTCGCATAATCAATCCTTGGTTGGAAAAGGGAGCAGATCATATTTTTATTTGCGACCGCTATTATTTGTCTTCATTGGTGTATAATAGTGCGGAGGATTTCTCTTTTGACGAAGTGATGTTGTTGAATAAAAACGCGCGAAAGCCAGACATTATTTTCTTTTTAAATGTCAGTGCAGAAGTTTGTCGGGAACGTATGAATAAAAGAAATGAACCCGTAGAATTATTTGAGACAAAATTAGATACCTATCGCAAAAGATATTTTAGTGCTATAAAATACTTACAGCAAGAAAGAGCGCATAAAGTAATTGAAATAGATGGGAATCAAACTTTGGAAAATGTAGTTGGGGATATTCTAAAAGGTATCTACCAGCATCAGCCAAAATGGAAGGCTAAAATATAAATAATAAATTAGCATAACTATTCAATACACTGTGTAAAAAATCTCACCCTTAAAAATCCCTTTGCGAGGCGGCGAAGCCGCCGAGCAGAATTATAAAAAATTTAATACACACTATATTCAACTCAAAAAAACATATCGTTATTTCTTTGGCGTGTTAATTGCACTTTTGTTATTTAGAGAGCTATTCTTCGGCGTATTGATGGGTGATTTTTCTGCTTTATTGGAAGCTTCCATTTACATATTATTACTTTATTTTTTAATAAGTAATCATGAACAGACGAAAATAGCCCTATTGTCTTGGGCGGGTATTTACCTCATTATAATGACAGGGATTAAAGCAGGAGCCAAAAGCCTAGTTATTATGGGAGGCAATGGATGGGAAATCAATACGACCAGATATCGATTAGACCTTTTCTTAGTAGCATTAGGTATATTTATCCTACTTTTTAGGAAGTATCTTTTTCAAGAAAAAGCAGCATAACCGCTTGCCACGAATTCTATAAATTATTATTTTTGTTATCTAAGAAGCTGTTTGGATTTGGCTTTTGAAAATTGTTATAGGTCATTTTTTTGCTAATCAAGGCGCAAAATAGGAGCCTGCTGCCGGCAAAGGCAGGTTTGCCTAGCTAAATAGCTTGCCCGTATGGGACTGTTTTTGTAACGAAGAGTAGCGAAAAAAGGGACATAACAAATTCTAATTGTTAAATTCAAACAGCTTCTAAATATAAATTAGTACCTTTACTATCGTAAATTACCTAACTTTACTCCCTTCCCATCTCTTTGATAAGTTTGTTCAGTTTCTTTACATAAAGACACCCTTAATAATAAGACGAAAATAATTTCAGTTGCTTCTAATTTGAAGAATCAAGGTAAGGAACTTAATATTTCTTAGACCAATCCTGAAGTTATTTAACCACGTCTTTAAACAAGAATATTAGTTAGAACTATATCATTTTGATAAGTTATAGGAGTGAGTGCGTTCCTAGACATTTTAGTGATAACGAAAAAATCATTTTTATAAAAAGGAATTTTTTTTTCCGAAGATTTAACCAAAATCATTTTCAAAAAAAGCGCTAATAATTTTAGTATGAAAAATTCAAAAACTTTATTGTTTTTTCTGTTGCTGCTTTTGGGTAATCTAGTAAATGCTCAAAAAGTAGAATTAACCTTACACTTTAACAATAAAACTACTTCGTATGAAGTCTACGCTAGACCAGACTTTACAAAAGGGGAGTTTCTAATCGGCGCAGGTAGCCAAGTTACGGTTTTGATACCTGCCGATGTGGAAGATAATTCAATAGAGACAACTGGTTTGTCTAAAGGGAAATGGGTGGACCATAAACCAGTTTATCAACCTAGAGAATATCCAAAAAGAGACTTTCATACCTTTGTTACACAGGGCGGAGCGATTAATTTTGAATCAGGAGAACCCACCTTATTATTTAGTTTTAAATTGCCTTTTGACTTTGACCATAAAAGCGTTCGTTTATATGTCAATAAAAAAGACCCTTTGTTAGCTCGATATAGTCAGGGGAAAAATATAGGTAATTTCATCGCCAATGATGTGACTCTTACTGATTTTTACAAAGGAAATTATAATATAAGTAAAGATGTAACAGGGACCTTGAAAGATTGGCGGGGGTATCCGATAGAAGGCGCAAAGGTGACCGTTGGAAATCAAACTTTTAATACGCTTTACGATGGGCGTTTTGAGTTTTACAACACCTTGGTAGCAGATGCCACAAAGATTCAATTTGAAAAGGAAATTGCTCCTCAAACGAGTATCAGTACCGCTGATTTAATTAGATTACAACGACATTTAACTGGGGAAAAACCATTTGACCAACCTTATCAATGGTTGGCTGCGGATTTAGATAATTCAGGTACCGTAACCTATGAAGATGCAGGTATTTTGAAACAGTTGATTGATGGTAAATTGCAAACTGCTGGATGGCGGATTGTCCCAGCAGACTATTATAAGCGTTTACCAAAAAATCAAATCCAGTTACCTTCCGTAAACACGGTCGTAAAAGCAGAAAGAGTGGTTGCGATAGATTTTGTGGGGGTGAAGTTGGGAGATGTAAATGGTAGTCATACCGTAAAAGACAATATTCCAAACAATATACTACCTAGTGCTGAAGCCCTGACTATCAATTTGTTGAATTCAAAATTGCAAGCTGGAAAGAATTATATTGTTCCTTTTTCGACAAACGATTTTGCGGAATTAATTGCTTATCAAGCGACCTTAAAAATAGAAGACGCAAAAATCACCCAGTTAGAAAATACCTTCAAAAAACAACCGGGACTTTCTTTAAAACAGTTGCCTGATGGTTTAATAGTAGCAAATTGGCTGAATGATAAAGTAGGTCGTAAGGTAGCAGAAAGTAATGCTGATGAACCAACGAGTCATCAATCAGAAACGGCTATTTTAGAGTTAGAAATAATCCCCCAAAAGGATGGTCTGTTGAGTGATTTTATTACGCTACTAAATAAACCTGTCCAAACAGAAGCCTACGATAAAGATGGAAATGTTATGTCTTTGCAATTACTGTTTAGGTCCGCACCTGCTGAAGAAGGCGCTTTAGAAGTATACCAAAATAAACCAAATCCTTTTAGAGAAATAACCAATATTAACTACTTTTTACCACAAAATGGTACTGTGATATTGACCTTAACCGATGAATCGGGTCAACAAATAAAAGTCTACAATGGAGCAGGGGAGAAGGGATTTAATTCTTTTACGGTACAAGGAAAAGACGTACCCAAAGGATTGATTTTTTATAAACTTGAAACTGATTTTGGTGAGGTTACTAAGAAAATGCTTCATTTGAATTAAAAATAGAAATAGTTATTCGTTGGGAAACATGCCACAACCATGAAGTGGTTGAACTTGATTAGCCCTGGTCTGCCGGCAGGCAGGAAATGCAGGGGTAATGATGGTAATTTTCCCCTATCTCCCAACTCTTGAGGAGTTGAACATGAATTTGTCTATTTTATTCACATTCAACGCCTTCAGCGTTGTAATATTTGTGCATATTGGTCATTGCCCCCGCATTTGCATACGGGGTTATAGTTGTTTAACCACTTCGTGGTTTTTGTGGACAATTACTAGCTTGAAATTTGTTTACAAAGCACTAGTTTCAAATAAATTCTCACAAGTATGCATCCCTTTAAAAATTTAAGTGTCATTAGAAAAAAGTAAGTAATCACAAAATCACCGTTAACACTTAAATCCTTTTAAAATGAGAATTATCACCCGTAAAGCAAGCACTCGGACCAAATTCATGTTTCCATTTTCTTTATTCATTGCTTTTCTGCTATCAAGTTCTATTTCCCTGTCGGCACAAAATACTTCCGAAGCATGGTTGTATGGTAAAGTCACGACTTGGGATGGAGATATTTATGAAGACCCTATTTATATCTTTTGGGAAGATGTGGAGTTGGTGGAGTTTAAGTAAGTCAAGAGGGGGTGTGTAAAAGACTTTGTATTGCAATAAATTTTAATTCGTAACTAATTGAATTAGTGAAGATTGTCTGATTGTTGAATTGTTCCCGTAACACTTTGTTATACAGCAATTTAACAATCAAACAATTTTAACAATCACTACAATTTTTTTATAAAGTTACAGAGATAATTTTTATAAACTAAGACTTTTTACACCACCCCAATCATGCAATCCTTTCTTCCTGCAAGCCTTCCAACATTTTTTGATAAGCCGACAAATCAACTAAACTAGCAGCACCCCACTGCGGTGCATATCCATGCTGTAATAAAAAACAATCCGCTACAACATCGGCTTGTTGTTCGAAATTAAAATCTAGGATATGTGCTCCGTTGGCTAATCTTTTTCGAATTTCTTCCACTCCACCATAGTTGTATCCCATATGCGTATGTTGAGCAATTAAGGCACGAATCATGTAAATGGCCCCCATTTTTTGGTATTGCCAAATATGCATAAGTTCGTGAATGAGAATATGATTCGCCATCTTTCTCCAACTATTAATTAAGTTAAAACTTACATAGCAAAAATGGTATTGTTTGGGACCAGCCCAAGCTGTTTCGTCTATTCTAACTAGTTGATAGTCAATGCTACTACCATAAACTGTTTTCGCCATTTTAATTTCCCAATCCTGTAAGGGACGAGTTTTAGTTTTGGCAAAATCAGTAATCGTTTCATACAATTCTCCAACACCAAATATTTCTAAAAATAGCACTAACAATTCGGCAAACCATAATAAAATAACGGAGGCTCGGCTACTTTTAGGTGCTTCATCTTTCCAATATTCTTTTCGACTCAATTGGAAGGTAAAGCCACGGAAGATATGATTACCCAAGCGCCATAGGCGGGTAGGTATCAATCTAAAGAATCGCAGAAAGCGATGACCAATAGACTTAAATTTAAAAGATAAAGGAGTCGAATTTTTCTTCATTACACCGACGAAGTTATGAATTTTTAAGGATTGTTTTGAGTGTAAGTTTAAATACAATATCTTGCGATAACGTTGTTTGAACCATTCCAATTCATCCAATAAAAAAAGGTTTTATTATAAAAACCCTTTTTTGATTTATTGGGACTCGATGTCCCAATAAATCAACATTTACTCGGATGTTTCATTTTTATAAGAAAACCCTATCCAATAAAATTTGTCTAAGAATCAAATTTATAATTACACTTATGCGATATTTACCGATTTATTGCGCTTTCCTACTAACCTTTCTTTTTTCTTGTCAGCAGGAAGTCCAACGACAAGCAGATTATTCTGACATTCCAGACGCTTTTAAAGTAGAAATTAGCGCTGCCGCAGGGCAAAGTACCACTCAATCCTTTTTGCCCTTAATAGGAAATTTAGGCTATTTGGATGAACCTAAAAATATAGCCGTCTTGGTATTGTCAGAAGCGGTTAAAACAGGTAGTTTATTAGATGTAAGACCTGTGGGGGTACTTTTATTGGAGGAAGAAAATCAATTGAAGCACATCATCATCGCCTCCCCACTAGATACCGTTTTACAATTGACATCAACCACTAATTTTCAAGAATTTATTGCTAAAAATGCTGGAGAGAAGCAGATAATCCAAGATTGGTTTTTGTACCAAAAGGGATTGGGGAAAACGGAGTTAGTGGGCTGGAAAGATGAAAAGTATGCTTTGGAAATTATTAACAAGGCAGTAAAATAAGCTGAGTCTAATTAAGAGAACATAGATACAAAAAAGCCGCTCCGAAAACATCGAAGCGGCTTTATTTATTTTTAGAAAAGTGAAGCATGAAATTCATTACTCCTCACTCATAATTCATTACTAATTACTTCCCACCGTCTAATTCATCTTGCCATTTTTTCAACTCATCCCATTTTCCTGCCGCAGCCATTTCAGCTTGCTTAGGCCAAGTCCCAGGGTTATGTCTAGCAAATCTATTTCCAGCCGCTGTTAAAACTTCTTTAATTTGAGCTGGTTCTTTCTTTGACAATTCAACTAAAGTATCAACGCCTGCTTCTTTTAAGATAGAAGCGATTTTAGGTCCGATACCTTCCACAATCGTCAAATCATCCATATTTGCACCATAAGTACCTGCTTGTACCGCATCTCCTGCTTCAAATCCGCCTTTTACCACCTTGATGATAGTTGCAGCTACTTTATATGGGTCTGCTTCAGAGTTTGGTCGTCTATCTTCTAAGTAACCACTCCATCCGTTTTGTACAGTATAAATAGGAATACGGATAGAAGCACCTCTATCAGAAACACCATAAGAGAATTTGTCGATAGACTGCGTTTCGTGTAATCCTGTCAAACGTTGCTCATTATCAGCGCCGTATACAGAAATACAAGCTTCAATTACATGCTGAGGCGCAAATTTATTACAAACTTCTTCGAAGACTGCTTTAGAGTTAGCCGTTCTTAATTGAGTATTAGAAAAATTGGCATGCATACCAGAACCGTTCCAATCACCTTTTACAGGCTTACAGTGCCAGTCAACTGCTACTCCATATTCTTCAGCGACTCTTTCCAATAAGTAACGAGCTACCCAAATTTGGTCACCAGCAGAAGCTGCACCTTTAGCAAAAATTTGGAACTCCCATTGTCCAGCCATTACCTCACCATTGATACCTTCTACATTCAATCCCGCATCTAAACAAATGTCTAAATGTTCTTCTACGATTTCTCTACCAAAAGCATTTTTAGCACCAACAGAACAGTAATATGGTCCTTGGGGTGCAGGATAACCGCCAGCAGGGAAACCTAAAGGTAACCGTGTTTCAGGGTCTTGCAAAACATATTCTTGCTCAAAACCAAACCAGAAATCACCATCATCATCATCAATCATTGCTCTACCGTTCGATGGGTGAGGCAAACCGTCTGGCGCCAATACTTGACACATGACGATGTATGCATTTTTACGACCAGGGTCATTACAAATGTATACTGGGTCAAGGATACAGTCTGAAGAACCACCCTCTGCTTGCTGCGTGGAAGACCCGTCGAAAGACCATTGGTCACATTCTTCTAATTTTCCAGAAAATTTAGAAGAGTCAACAACCTTTGTTTTTCCTCTTAAAACTTGGGAAGGCTCATTTCCATCGAGCCAAATGTATTCTAACTTAATCTTAGCCATGATATACTATTAGTTTAAAGTTTTAGATGTTAAATTTTAAGGAACAAATTTAAGGTTTAAATAGCTATTATTGAGTGTTTTGTATATTGAATTAATTTGTAATTGAAAAAGATAAGAATATT
>CALLVC010000176.1 GCA_938010785.1 uncultured Saprospiraceae bacterium | reverse complement strand
CCTTTTTTGATTTGATTGGACTCGATGTCCAATCAAATCAACAATAAGAATAGGTTTTCCATTTTTATAAGAAAACCCTTAAATTTATAAGGACCGATTAGCTATTTTACGCTTCAAAGAAGCAGAATCTTTATTAAACTCCAATGCCTTTTTCCATTGAGTTATTGCCTCCTCTACTTGTCCATCTTGGAATAAGAAATCACCATATTGCTCAATCCAATTAGCATATTTAGGGTTAAGTTTAAGTCCTTCTTGAACGGTCGTCATAGCTTTATCGATATTATCTTGTTTGCTATAAGTTATAGACATAGCTCCATAAATATCTGTAGCCAGAACAGGGTCTTTTCCAGACATCATCAAAGCCAACTGGTAAGAATTTAAAGCTTCGGTATAATCCTCTTTTTGGCTATATGCCAATCCATTGTAATAATAGGAAGCTCCCTGATTGGGGAACAAATCCATCGCCTCTTCAGAAAAATCTATCAGCTCGTTATGTTTACCGAGAAGATGGTGAATTTCCATAGCATTTTTCCAAACAGGATAAACGGTGTCGTCCTCCTTTAGGGTCTTTTTATATTCTACTAAAGCTGCTTCTAAATCTCCTACTTGAAAGAGCATGTCTCCATAGATAGAATAAGCTTTAGCGGCGGTAGAATGTGTTTCTGTCAGTAATTTGCCTAAATCGAGAATAGCTTGTTTGGTATTAGGGTCTTTCTCCTCTGCAACGGAGGTAACGTAAGGGTATAATTTTGCGATTTTAACATCAATCAGCACATTTTCTTTCTTAAACAATTCGTTCAACGTTCCTAAATAGCCCAAGTCATTCTTCTGATTTCCAGCATTATAAGAAGCTAAGGCAATACTAGCTTTAGCATCTTCAGGATTCATTTTAAGAATTTGCTCATAAATCACCTTAGCATTTTTTCTAGACCCAATTTGTTCAAAATATCGAGCTAAACTATGCTTGTATAAAATGTTATCAGGAAAAGCGTCCGTTAATTTAGCTAATTCTTTAGCTGCCTCTTTACGCTTACCCATTTGGTGATAAATTTTATGCTTTCTTTCTGAAATATCGGCATTCACCCCAGTCACATTCTCTAAATTATCAAACACAATCAATGCTTTTTCTCCTTGTCCAGATTTCACTAAAAAATAGGCCCATTGATAATAATAATAATCATTTTCAGGGTCCTTTTGTGCCAATTGTTCATATACTCTAGCTGCTTCAATATCTAAATTGTTTTTTTCGTGCAATTGGGCCAAGAAAATTTGATACCAAGTATTCTCACCATCTAAGCGAATAGCTGTCTTTATATTTTTCAATGCCTTCTCACTTTCATCAAGGATATCATAGACTTTTGCTAACTCAAAATAAGATGCAGGATTATTTTTATCCTTTTTAGTCACCTCTTCAAATAAGTAAGCAGCATTATCATATTTACGCAGCAGTTTTTCTCGATTTGCCTCAATAAATAGTTTTTGAATATTTACCTCTTCTTCCGTATACCTTTGTCCTTCTTGCGCTACTACTGTAGCAAAAGAAAAAGACCATAGTAACAAAAAAGATATGCTGTATTGTAGCAATTTCATATAGTTATTTCTTAGTGACCTGAAATGCTTGCGGGCTTACTAGATTTAAATAATAGTAGTCCATTGCACTCAATAATGATGATGAAAAAATAAGTCCGTCTTTGACATTTAGCCTTAGCCAAAAAATGCTTACCAGCAAAGCTGTTAGCATTTTTTGACTAAAACAAAATGACGGACTTATTTTTTCATGTTTTCTAAATTATATTAAAGGCTAAATTATCGTTAAATTTCCAAAAAAGGAAGTTTAGGATAAGCTCAAACCTACTTTTCCCCTTAGAGTATGTCTAAAATTCCGTTAATTGGCTGCAAGTGGCAAATTTCATCCTGAATTGCGTTAAAAATCCTCGCCATAGCAACGGCTATGTCTACGTTTTTTGCCTTATTCAGAATAAAATTTCCTCACTTTCGCTCAATCATGAAAATTTAGACATACTCCTACAAAAACATGAGTTGGATAAAAATAGTTATAGCCTATCATGTTTTTAACGAAACTTTAGCGTTAAAGTAGTTCTACAATTTTAAACGCACAAAAAGCAGTGGAGTTGTCTAAAAGACAAGTGCTAAGATATTTTTTCTTAAAATAGCTTATCGTATTAAATTCATTTTTAATACGACTGGGAGGAAAGACCATATTCCAATCAAAATAGTGCATTTTTAAAATACTTTAGTTAAAACAATTTTTCCACTCCAAGTATTTTCCTATTTTCACGCCAAGTTCAGCTTTCAAGTAGCAGGCTATCAAATTTATTGATAGTTAGATGTCTGGCTCAAATTATTAATATAATCGAAAAAATAAATTGTCTGACTGCTGAAAAGAGAATAGCCTAACATTTGACGTCTCAAAAAAGTCTATGTCAACTTTTGTAAGAAGAGTATTGACTGCCATCGTGTTTGTCATAGTGATGGTAGGAGGAGTATATGCACATCCATTCACCTTTGTAGGGTTGTTTGCCCTAATTACGGTCTTATCCATATGGGAATATCTAAACTTGGCATTAGAAGAAACCAAAAGTAGAAAAGATGTCAATAGACGGTTTCTAGGTTTAATTTTAGGGATAGTGCCATTTATTTTAGTTGCATTACATGAATTAAACTTTGTACAAAATAAGCAATACGTTTGGTATGCTACCTTTTTAATGCTTCCACTCATTTTTTTAGCCTTTATCTATGAGCTATACACGGCCTCAGAAAAACCCTTTGCTAATATAGGTATCCTACTTTTGGGAATGGTATATATAGGCATTCCATTTGCCTTGATATTGTTAATAGGTTTTAATAATAATACCTTTTCCCCAAATATTGTTTTTGGTTTATTGGTGATGACTTGGATGAATGATACGGGTGCCTATCTCGTAGGTTCACAAATAGGGAAAACGAAATTATTTCCAAGAATTTCTCCTAAAAAAACGTGGGAAGGTTCTGCGGGTGGAGTGGTCGTAACCTTTATCGTAGCTTATTTGCTAAGTCTTTTATTTACTGATTTGCGTTTACAAGACTGGTTAATTTTAGCAGTGATCGTCTCGTTATTCGGTTCAATTGGAGATTTGGTAGAATCCATGTTAAAGCGTAGTTTAAACATCAAAGATTCGGGAAATTTACTACCGGGTCATGGTGGCATCTTAGACCGATTCGATGCATTTATTTTTTTATTACCTTTTGCAGCTGCATATTTATTGCTCCTTTAAATTCAATTTTATGAAAAAAACAATTTTTTTTATAAAATCCAATTAAAGGGATTATTTCATTGAAAATAAAGAATTTACACATGGTTATTTTGACAATAACATATAACCATAGCTTAAAGCTCAGTCCATAAGACTAGGCGTATTCTACTCTTTTTCAATGTATTATATAAAAATTCTCTTCTTGCCTAACACATGAAAAAACCTAATAATTTATCTTTTTGGAATCATTTTTGCAATTGATTGAATACACAAACAATCCACCCTCCAAGTAAAATTCCCCAAAAGAAAAAATTTTAGAGAGAATCATTCAATGGCAAGAAAAAGGTAAACAAAGTTTCATTAGGCTTTCGTATTTGGTAAAGACATATTAAAAAAGTAGTATAGATAATATCTTACCCCAATCTTATCAATACTATAAAAAAGATTACTACTTAGCAATCACAACTTAATGTTGTTATGGCAATATTAGTAATCCATCCATTCACTTATATTTCACGTCTCTACCTATCGTTAAGCTCCTGTCTTAAATATTTTCGGCTAAAAGTAATATTGGTTAAGTATAAATGTTTGTTTCGAGCATAAAATTCTTGAAATAAATATCTATCATATTTGGTTTGATTCCAATTAAGGGATTCAGCGTGCGCTCAATCTATCACTTCTTTATAAAAGAAATAATAAGGAAAGTAATCGTTGAACTCATTTTATAATCAAATCATAAACGCCCCCCAATTTAGGCAATTGCTAATACCAAGCATTGTCTAATAAACCGCTGTGCGTAGATTCAGAAATATCCAATTTTTGATAACCCAAACAAAATCACTACAAGCAGTTTTTAATTACTAATGGTAAGGCTATTCTCATGAAAAAAAATGTTTTTGCACCTGTGCGAGCAGTCATCTTTATGTCTGTCGCTACTCTTCTATTTGCTTTTACTCGAAAAGAAAACTTTTTTGAGCGGATATTCATATCCATAAAAAGCAACTTACACCAACAAATTAAGTCGGCTACTTATCCCGATAAGTATCAACAATCCTCAACTAAAGTATTAGACTTTGTTGAACCAGGCGCTACCTGTATAGGACTAGCGTCTAATGCTATTGGAGGTACTGTCTGGGAAGACTTTAATTTTGATGGAGACAAAAGCTCCGAAACTACCATTTATGGTGTTTCCGGAATTGAAGTTAGTATCTATAATGCAGCAAATACCGCTGTAGGCACCCAATTAACGGATGTAGATGGTAACTACTTATTTTCTAACCTAACAGAAGCTACCTATAGGGTAGAGTTTAGCATTCCAGCAGGAATGAAAGCTTTCACAAAAGGTGCTTTAGCAGGGACAGATAGTCGAACTACTGTACAATTTGTTGCCCCTGGTAATTGTGCAGATTTAGGCGTTGGAAATCCAGCTCAATATTGTGATGATAATCCCCTATTAATAACGCCATGTTATATTGGTGGGGAACCTTCTTTAGGAGGAAATTCTGCCATTGGCGACGTTTTAGTCAGTTATCCTTTTGCAGATGGTGCCACTAAGGCAGATATTAATCCATTGTCTCTAAATAGAGATATTGGAAGTACTTGGGGTATAGCTTATGCTCGTACTTCTCAAGATGTTTATGCTGCTTCCATGATGAAGCGGCATGCAGGTTTTGGGCCATTAGGTATTGGTGGAATCTATAGAGTTAATCACGCAGACCCTAGTAATCCAGTAATCGAACAGTGGTTAGACCTTGCTGCAGCAGGTGTAAATGTTGGAACCAATCCTAGAAACTACACTTTACCAGCAGGTTCAGAAACACCAAGTACGGACCCTGAGGGTTTTGATGCAGTTGGAAAAATAGGTTTAGGAGATATAGATATTTCCGAGGATGAAAAGACCTTATATGTCATCAACCTTAATAATAATGGTTCTTTAGTCACCGTCGATATAGCGACTAAAGCAGTTACTCAAAATATTGCCATTCCTAATCCTGGTTGTGGCCTTGCTGGTGATGTAAGACCTTGGGGCGTAACCGTTTATAAAGGGGACGTTTATGTAGGTTTAGTGTGTAGTGGTCAAGCAGCAGGTGGCGGAGACATGCAATTTTTTGTACAAAAATATGATGGCAACACTTTCACAACTGTTTTAAACGAGCCATTAGATTATAGCAAAGGATTTGTTCACTTAAACTATAATGCACCAAATGCACCAGAACTTTGTAGAAACTGGGAAACTTGGGTAACTGATTTTGATGGAATTCATCACGCAGGCTTTTCAAAAGACGGACCAAGATGGTGTAGACCTCAACCAATTTTATCAGATATTGAATTTGATTTAGATGGTTCGATGGTATTAGCATTCATGGATAGAACTGGACATCAAACGGGTTTCCGACAGGCAACAACTGAGGATGTAACAGATTTAGGAAATGGTTATACTGGTGGAGATATTTTAAGAGCTTATAATAATGCTGGTACTTATGTATTAGAAAGTGGAGGAACGACCCTAGGAGGTGGTGGATTTGGACCTAATAACTTACCAGGTTCAATGAATGCAGATACGGTACAACAAGGTCCAGGTGGTGGAGAATATTATAATGGAGAAAAGTTCTCTAATGTTCACCAAGAAACATCTTTGGGCGGTATGGCACTTTCTCCAAGACATAATAATGTAGCATTAAATGTAATGGATCCTACTAACTTTTTTACAGGAGGAACAGTATGGTTGGACAATACTTCTGGAGAAGCAGAAAGGGTATTTGAATTATATGGTTCTAATCCCAATCTTTCACCAAATCCAGCTCCCGGTACATTCGGAAAGGCAGCAGGTTTAGGAGATTTGGAATTAACTTGTGCAAGTGCACCTTTAGAAATAGGAAACTATGTTTGGAATGATGAAAACGCAGATGGTATCCAAAATCCTAACGAAGCAGGTATCGATGGTATTACTGTTGAGTTAATCAAAAATGGGGTTAAAATTGCGACCACTACTACTCAAAATGGGGGACAATACTACTTCACTGTAGACGGAACGGCTAATCAAGTTTGGGAAACTGCAGGAGATAAAGTATTACCAGAAATGGAATACTGTATTCAAATTGCCTTAACTGAAGCTGGACTTAATTCAGCGACTCCTACTTTAGCAGATGTAGATAACTCTACGAATGGAGATGCTAGAGATAACGATGCAAAAGAAGTTGATGGCTATGCAAAAATCACTATGACAACGGGTACTGCAGGTACGACAAACCATGATAATGATTTCGGATTCACCTCTAACTTATGTCTTGGTGATTATGTGTGGTTAGACAAAAATGCAGATGGTATCCAAGATGCTAATGAAAGTGGAATTGCTGGTTTAACCGTTGAATTACTAAAAAATAATACGGTAATAGCACTTACCACTACAAATGGTGCTGGTCAATACTTCTTTACATTAGACGGAGCGGCTAATCAATCATGGATTACAGCAGGTGATAAAGTAGCGTCAAATATGGCTTATACTATCAGAATTGCGACCAATCAAGTTAGCTTAGCTCAGCACAATATAACTGGACGAGATGCAACTAATGATTCATTAGATAACGATGCGGTCATCTCTGGTGACTACGCAGTTATCAATGTAGTTTCAGGAGGAGCAGGAAGCGCTGACCACCATTATGACTTCGGATTCCAGCCTACTTTATCAGTTGGAAATTTAGTTTGGTTAGATGCCAATAATAATGGTGTTGCAGAATCAACAGAAGCGGGTATTGAAGGGGTCGAAGTTATTCTTTATCAAGTAGGAGCCGACGGCACAAAAGGTACGGCTGACGATACAGAAGTTGCTAGACAAACAACTGATAGAGACGGTGCTTATTTATTCTCAGGTTTAAAGGAGGACGTTTACTACATTAAAATA
>CALLVC010000175.1 GCA_938010785.1 uncultured Saprospiraceae bacterium | reverse complement strand
TTCGTCTGTTAAATCATCGTGTTCCCAAGCGGAACCACTAAAAAAAGACGTCCAATTGGAAGGAGGTTCTTTTTCCCAAAAGTAATAATCTCGGTAGGGATTGTCTTTCGATTTTCTAGATTCTTGAAACCAAAAATGTTCGTCAGAGCTATGGTTTGGCACTAAATCTAACACCAGTTTCATGCCTCTTTGATGAATGCCTGCTAGCATTTTATCAAAATCTGCCATCGTCCCAAACTCATCCATAATATCACAATAATCGCTGACATCATAGCCATTATCATCATTCGGTGATTTAAAAATTGGACTTAACCACAATACATCTACGCCTAGATTTTTTAAATAATCTAGCTTTTCTATAATGCCTCCTAAATCACCAATGCCATCGCCATTACTGTCTTTAAAACTTCGAGGATAAATTTGGTATATAACGCTTTCTTTCCACCATGTACGTTTCATGACTGTTGTATTTTGTTTTTTTGTGATTGGGTAGGGAATTAAAACAGCCCCAAAGATAGGGCTTTGGGGCTGTTTTTTATTTTAGTAGTTCGTAAGTATCATGGATAAATACTTATTTCAACCATCTGAAAACTGTATTATCTCCAAGATTTTTTTATTGTATCAATTTCAACTTTATTCTTTGTTCCATAGATAAAATTATCCCCATTAATTATAAAACTTGTTGGATTATTCAATTTAATTTGATTCCAAAACCTTAATCGAACAGATTTCATCAAGATAGATTCTATTGGATTAATTAGCCCAAACCCAGAATAAGTAACAAAAATGTGGTTGGATTTTAATTTTGATTTTTTATCAAATAAATACCATTCATCATAACAATTTGCGAATATATTTTCCTTTAATTCGTTCTCATCAAGAGGGTAAAAATAAGCAACTTCCTGTTTGTCATATGTCCAACCTCTCTCAAATTCTTCTTTTGTAGGATTCATAGAATCACCATCGAAACTTAGTACCCCAACAGCTTTCTCGATTAAAAGTCCACTGAACTCCAATACAAATTTATTGAAATCGTAGCCATCTTTAGTCGTTTGTAAAAAATGGTACTCTCCAAATTTATCTATTCTCAACATTCTTATTTTGTCTTTTTGCTGAAAAATTAGTGCAGTTTATAACATTCTCGATATTTGAAGCTTTCAGCTTCAAATCAATATTTTTAACGATTTCATCGTGACTTTCTCAAACAAAATTATTAAACTAGACATATTAAAAATCTGACTGATATTAAGATGAAGTTGAAAACTTCAGCTATCGGCAAGCCCTAAGTCTATTTTATATAATGCCTACTCATACCTTAAACTCTCAATAGGGTCCAACCTAGAAGCCTTCAAAGCAGGATATATCCCCGAAGCCAAACCAACTATCATACAAATCGTAAAACCTAAAAATATCCATGCCCAAGGAATTAAAAAATTCCCACCTATCATTAGCGTTACAATATTACCCATAAGGATGCCCAGTATAATACCGACGATTCCACCCATTTGACAAATCACTATCGCTTCCGTTAAAAATTGGACTAAGATATTTCTTTGGGTCGCTCCTAAGGCCTTACAAACGCCTATTTCTCTCGTTCGCTCAGTGACCGATACGAGCATGATGTTCATTAAACCTATAGCTGCGCCTAATAAAGTAACCATCCCAATGGCTATCGTAGCACTTCGTAGCATGACGGTATTCTCTTTCAGAATATCTACTAAGCCATCACTTTTTCTTATCTCAAAATCGTTTTCTTGCGCCAGCTTTAATCCTCTGATATTCCTCCAGATACCGATAGCTGCAGAAGAAGCGTCGTCTAAGTCAACCGCACTGCTTACTGCTACTTTAACACTATAATTTGTCCTTGGTGTGCCGTATTGTTGTTTCACATTTAATATGGGAACATACACCGCCTTGTCGCTATTCGACCCCATACTTGACCCTTCCGATTTTAATACGCCAACTACTTTGTATTTGGTATTCCCTACCGAAATAATTTTACCCACCGCCTGATCTCCTTTTTTATCAAATAGTAGATTAATCATTTCTGCTCCTAAAATTGCTTTCCGATTCCCATTATCTACTTCTGTTTTGGTAAAATTACGACCATATTCTATTTCATAAGCATTGATGTCAATACCGTTTTCATCAATCCCTTGTAAGGTAATATTTGGATTGGTCTTCTCTTCTCCATATTTCACTTCTGCTAATCTAGTTCCTCTAGAGGAAATCGTGATTTTTGAAGGGTAATCAAACTTCTCTTTGAACTTCATCGCTTGTTTAAAGGTAATTGGTTCTCCTCTACGAGAGAATCTTCCGCCTCTATTTCCCTTTACATTCTCTCTCTTGGGAACTACCTGAAAAGAATTGGCACCTAATCCAGAAAAACTATCACTCATGGAAAAAATAATGCTATCTATAGCCGTCAAAATACCGACTAATGCCATTATCCCAAAAGCGATAATCATCAAAGTCAACGTAGCTCTTAACTTATTAGCCTTGACAGAACTTAAGGCTTGTTTAATATTTTCTAGTAAATTCATTTTTGTCGGTTGGTCTTATGAAATCTAAAATGTAAAACCCGCCAGCCTGATGACTAGTCGGGCAGGTGTAAAATTTAAAACCCGCCAGCCTGCGCAGCGGGCAGGTCTAAAAGTATAAATTAGACTTTATCGAAAGCTTAAAACTATGACTAAATTACCGAATCCCCCCTTTTTCTTCGATGAAGATTCGTTTTATATCGAAATAAAACGGAGAA
>CALLVC010000174.1 GCA_938010785.1 uncultured Saprospiraceae bacterium | reverse complement strand
TGCCGTAGGTACGTAACATGGGTTTCAAAATCATGTTGCGTACCTACGGCACGACTAAATGCACCTATTTGATTGCTATGTCCTACCAATATTTAGTACCTACGGCACTATTTGTTGGGGACAAACTCC
This sequence comes from uncultured Saprospiraceae bacterium, assembly GCA_938010785.1. GTDB lineage: Bacteria > Bacteroidota > Bacteroidia > Chitinophagales > Saprospiraceae > JAFMDF01. The sequence continues at coordinate 10,590 of CALLVC010000174.1, read as the reverse complement.
AATTACGCCCCATTGCACATCATTTCTGATATGCTATCCCCATTTTAAAATCTAAGTTTTTATGGCTATAAATACCTGCTTCGCCCGAATAAGGAATTTGTTGTAGCAAGGTATCATTGGCATAAAGTAAGACTATGGCATTATTGATATTAAAATCTAAAGTATCAAAGAGGTAGATACCTGTGGGGTCTAGTGTATGGCTTACCTGTATAATCGCACCGTCTTGTGGGGAAATCGTTCCTCTGACGACTATTTCATGACCTTCGAAGTCTAGATTGATATCTAGCTCTTTGAAACAGCTTGTTAGAAATAGGGTACAACAAAAAATAAAAGTAAAATAGCGCATTAAATTATTTTTATTGAAGGTGCAGTAATATGAGTAAAAGTTGTATCCTTCTTTGAGGATAGGCTATTAAATATTAGAAATTACTTTTCAGCCGCCGCAAATAAAAGTTCATCCCAATGGATAGACTATGATACTTACCTTGGATAACTACAGGAGGAACGTTGATTGCATTTTTGAGAAATCTTTTTGGATTATAGATTAAATTACAATTTAACTCAAATGGGAATTTCAAAATAGTAAAAGGCGGTTTTACACCAAATCCTATTTGTATGGTAGCGGCTATAAATGATTGTTCATCAGTTGAACTAAGTCCTGGTGTTAGCCCACTAATACTACTAGTTATTTCATATCCAGCGGCTTTATGAAAGCCAACATTAAAACCAAGACTTGGTAAGTAACGCCATTTAGTGTTTCCTTCAATTATATATTTAGCGGTTACACTCAAATCAGTAGCAATAAATAAGTAGTCGATACTATTCTTGTATTTTTGACCATTTGCCCCTTTTATTTTTTGTGCTATTTGTATAGCCTTTTGGTTCAATTGACCCGCTATCCGAATTTGAAATGCTTTTGATGTTTGAGCTTCTATAAAAAGACTAATGCCTGGATTAGCAGAGATACTAGGTTGGAAAAGGGTGGTTTCAAACGGAGATTTGTCATCAAATACTAAATAGCCAAAATTGGCATGTACACCAATTCCGTACTGAAACGACTGCCCATTAAGATTGGTAGATATAACGAGCAGTAAAAAAATAATTTGTAAATGAAGTTCATCTAATGATAACGCAAAAAATAATCAAAGTATATGGGGAATTAGCTTCTTTATAGTGCTTAACAGCAATAAATACTTTTTATAGGAGCAATTTATTCATAACCGCTCTGCCACTACAATCGCCTCCTTCAAGTGACCAACCTCCCCGTTCAAGTTTACGTATTCAATCCAGAGCACATAGATACCCGTCCGTGCGCGTTGTCCGTCCAAAGTAACGCCTTCCCATCTAAAAGAACCTATAGTAGCTAGAGATTCATTTTGTGCAACTTTATCAATTAATCTACCTGCGGCATCAAAAATTTGGATAGTAGCGGCATAACCATTTTGGTCGGTTTGATAATTAATTTGTAAAAAATCCTCAAAGCCATCGCCATCAGGAGAAATTCTATTGTTAGACAAAGAAAAAATATCGTTGCTTTCTTCCGCAGCGATAATTTGTTGAGAATTTTGATAGGTTGGTGTAGCCGAGCCTACACTAGTAGATGCGGAAAACCAGTTGCCTCCATCTTGCGTAGGCAAATTAGGATTGAGTCTTTCTAGAGAGACACCATTTTTATCATTCAAAAGTGGATTGTGAAAATCAGCCAAATAGTCGAATTCGTCGATGGTAATAGTTTCCGTTCCATTAATAGTATAAAGCAATACATTACCATTGTTATCTTCAAAAGTGGGTAGGTCTTGAAGGTAGACAGCAGTTGGCTGTTCTACGGTATAACGATTTATGATATCCGCAGGGTTTTCTGTCAAAACAGCAAAATCATTGGGAAATAATAATTTTTGAATTTCGATAGGTTTAAACTGAGGATTTTCTAATGCTTGATTTGCTAAAAGTAAATCATTTAAATCGATGACTTTATTAGAATGATTAAACAATTCTAAAAAATCGGACCCACCTGTTTGTGGATTAAATAAAATTTCATTGAGGAGAATGTCTCTCGAACTAGCCATTACAGGCAAGGAAATCGGATGACTAGATTGGCCGTCAATAGGATTACCAAGACAATCACTAAAAGAAGTGGTCAAAGAAATGGTTTCAATTTGATTGGCAACTAAAGGGTTTTGTAGTTGAAGAATGACTTGATTAAAATTATTTCCAGAGACAACTACATCAGTAATGGTATAATTGGTAATAGTGTAATTGGAAACATCCATTAAATCTTCGATGCTAATATTTTTATCAAAAGTTAATCTTATTTTCATCGCATCAAGTGGATAAGCATCCACCAAATTAAAGGAAGAAACAGCGAGCGATACATCAATCATAGAATTTTCCTTCCCAGGGGTACCTCCTAAAATAGCAGTAGCCCCTTGCCAATTAGCACTTCCAACACATGGATTATTAGGATTGATTCTTTCCAATGAATAACTCCCTCCTGCAGTAGTCGAGTTCCCGTACCAATCTTGCGTATAACTAACGACATCAATGGCCTCTCCAAATTCATTTTTTAAGACTAATTCTTCTACTGAACTTAAGGTTGGAAAACTGGATAAACCTAAAAAATTGCCGAAATCACTTAACGAACTGGCTGATGTTTTACCAATAACCAAGTAAGTTTTCGGAGCCATTTGATAAAAAGGGAAAGTAGCTATATTTGAGCTTCCGTCAGAAAAAGTAAACCCTTCCAAGTTGATAGTTTTATCACTTCGATTATATAATTCTACATACTCTTCGTCTGGCAAACCTAGCGTGCCGCCACCACTTAGGGAAGCGTCCTCCATGATTTCATTTATAATAATATCGTACTGTTCTGCAACTTCAACTTTTAGAAAAGTAAAAACGGTGTCAAAATTACTCAGGCTATTACCAGCAAGGTCCACAATGTTTTCAATAGAAATAGTGTAAACTTCATTGGCAATAAATTCATCAGAGATACTTAAAATAACTTGATTCGATGCAGCAAGGATTGCTTCAGAAGGGGTACCGATACCTTGATTGATAGTATAGTTGGTGGTATTGACCGCATTAATTTCATTGATAGATTCACTAAAAGTCAAGATGACGGTTTTTTCATCAGTAGCGATTATATCAGTTAATAGAGGAGGAGTATTATCTTCACTCAAGGGTTGAATGATGATATCATCAAAGAAAAAGTCTTCGGTTCGTGTTGAAGAATATTTACAATAAAAGCCAAAAGTATAAGTGCCATCTTGTAGATAGGTCGCATCATTTGTCGTCGCCTCCAATACGAAAGTAGTGCCTCCTGAGTAATCAGCAAAAAGTTGCCAATCGCCATTATTGTTTCTAGCAATACGAACAGAAATAGTTGGATTGCTAGCGACTGCACCTAAGGTTGCGGAGGTGAGTAACGTTATATTGCCACTATCTTGGCGATAAAAATTAAGGGCATCGTCATTTCCAGTTTCTCCAATTTCCAAAAAATAACCAGAGCCATTCAGTAAATCGATGTCATCTGATTGTAAATAAATGCGAGCGAGATTAGATGTGGAGGGGTTGAAATCCATTTGAAGAAAAAACTGCCATTCCATTTTTTCTTGAAGATTAACACTCGTATAGATACTGGATGCACCACTACTTTCTGCGTTTAATTGAAGTTGTTCCGCTTCATTGATAATAAAATCAGCAGTTGTTCCTTCCCAAGTAAGATTTTCAGTAAAATTGCCATCCGAAAAATTATCTATTATTTGTGAATAAATGGGAACGGAAGCAGAGAAAAAAATGTATAGAATAAAGAAATATCTCATTGTAAAGAACTTGAATAAGTAATCCAGCAGATATTATGACCTTAACTCGCAGGTTTAGACTGGATTAGAGTAGCAATAAAGCTAAAATGCCCCTATCTTTGCGAACTTAAAATTAACGAATATACTGAACAGATAAATCTAAGAGAATTTTTGCTAGTCAGCAACAAATATCAAAGATAGTTCGTATGTTTAATTACTTTAATAAAAGATGGAAAATAAATGGATTGTTATTAATTATATATAGTTTATAATTAATAACCATTTATAAGAAATCGAATAAACAATTCTTGAAAGATGAAAGTTGCTGTTGTAGGTGTAACCGGATTAGTTGGTACCGTAATGTGCGAAGTACTAACAGAAAGAAATTTTCCAATTACTGAATTCTTACCAGTCGCTTCTGCGCGGTCTGTTGGTAAAAAATTAACTTTCAAAGGAAAAGACCATACGATTATTGGCTTAGAAGCAGCAGTTGCAGCCAAACCAGATATAGCTATTTTCTCAGCAGGCGGAAGTGTTTCTAAAGAGTGGGCACCTCGCTTTGCAGAAGTAGGCACAACTGTTGTTGATAATTCGTCAGCATGGAGAATGGACCCGACAAAGAAATTGGTCGTGCCAGAAATCAATGCTAGTGAATTAACAGAGACAGATAAAATTATTGCCAATCCAAATTGTTCAACGATACAAATGGTCGTTGCTTTAGCACCATTGCACAAGGCATATAATATAAAGCGATTGGTTATTTCAACGTATCAGTCGATTACAGGGACAGGAGTAAAAGCAGTAAAACAGTACGAGGCAGAAAAGCACGATACTCCTTTAGCAAAAGAGGAAATGGCTTATACTCATCCAATCTTTGATAATTGTATTCCTCATTGTGATATTTTCTTAGAGAATGATTACACCAAGGAAGAAATGAAATTGGTTCATGAAACCAAAAAGATTTTTGGAGATGATAGTTTGAGAATTACAGCAACAGCTGTAAGGGTCCCAGTTCATGGTGGACATTCAGAAACAGTTAACATCGAATTTGCCAAGCCGTATGAAGTAGCAGACGTTAAGCAGCTATTAACGGATGCCGAGGGAGTAATTGTTTTGGATGATTTAACGAAGGATAGTTACCCAATGCCAAGGTTTGCAAAGAACGAAGATGAGGTTTTTGTAGGAAGAATTCGTAGAGACGAATCGGCGGATAATGCGTTAAATATTTGGGTAGTGGCAGATAACCTAAGAAAGGGAGCAGCAACGAATGCAGTACAAATTGCAGAGTATTTAGTGGCTGAAAACCTCGTAGGTAGCGAAAAAGTAGTAGTTTAACCCCCAAATTATAACTTGAGGAAGTTAAATATTTGGAAAATAATATTTTATATTGTTAAATTTACGTAACAGGTAAGCTTTTTTTCAGTATTAAATGTATTGCTTGCTGATTCAAAGCCAATAGTTAGTAAATGACTAGATAATGCATTATTGGATTTGGAAGAAAACCAAATCCAATAATGCATCAAACACCTTGATGTATTTTTGTATCAATTTACTAGAGTGAATCATTTTGAAACCAAAACAGATTCATTGAGTTTTAATTAGCGGCATAAAAACCGTTTTACGTATAACACATACTTGTATAATATGAAGACTAAACTTGTTTTGTGGGGCTCCAATGCAACGGAAGAGAAAATTTTAATTGCCATGCAATTGAGACCGGAAGATAACAAGGTAGATATTTGGACTTTCCCAGAAGCCGTAGCCACCGACGAATTTGCCCGACAGTTGTTAGGCGATTGGAGAAATGATGTAGACGTTGCCTTTCCAGAAAGTGCTACCCACCTTGAAAGAGAACTTTCAATGACAGACAGCCTATTACCTGTAGAAATAAAGGTAGAAAGAGGCGACATTATTCAACGAGCACAAACAGAATGGCATTTTGTAGTGCTATCTTCTAAGTTGAATGAAGTGTATCAAGCGGAACTAACAGAGCTTAAAGGAAAAGTAGCTGGATTGAAATCATTCAGTAATGATGCTTGGAATGAGTTAAAATCTTTTTGGGCGAAGGTTCAAGACCAAGTTCGAGAAAGAAACTTATTAAGAGGTCATGCAGATGCTTTAAGAGATGATACGAATGCACTGTTTGGTAAAATGAAAGAATTGCGTTCTGCATTGGACGAAGAATTTCGGAAAACCTCTCAAGGTCATCATGATCAGTTCATTCTCACCTTAACGGATTTAGAAAAGAGAGCAGCAGAAGGAACGAGGTTGCCTGCGCTTTTTGATGAATTAAAGGAACTGCAAAGAAGTTTCAGAGAAATAAAATTAACGCGAGAGCACCGTTCTAAAATATGGGAGCGTCTAGATGCAACGTTCAAGATAGTAAAAGAGAAGCGTTTTGGTCCTAACGCCAATAATGAATCTTCTGCTTTAGACCGTTTAGACAGAAGGTATAAAGGTCTAATAGGAGCTATCGAAAAGATGCAAAAATCTATTGCTAGAGATGAAGATGATTTAAATTTCCAACAACGGAAAATTGACTCTTCTGATGGACAATTAGAGGCACAGATACGACAAGCTAAAATAAAGATGACTAAAGAGCGAATTCGTTCTAAGACAGAGAAGTTGAAGGAAATGCTTCAAACTAAAACGGACTTAGAAAGAAGAGTAGCGGGTCAAAAAGAAAAAGAATCTAAGCGACAGAAGCAAGGAGAAATTGCCGCGGCAAAAGCAGCAGCAAAAGAAAAAATTGCTCAATCTATAGCTGCTACGGCAGCAGCTCGTAAAGATGATGATGGTAAATTGGAGAAGGCTGCGGAAGCAATAGGTACAAAAAAAGCCCCAGCTAAACCTGTGGCGGAAGCGGTTGAGCCAGAGGTAAAACCTGAAGTATCGACAGTAGCTGAACCAGTCGCAGCAGCAGCGGTTGCAGCAGTCGCCGTCGCAGCAACAAGTAAAGTAGTAGAAGAAGCTAAACCAGAGGTGACAGCCACAGCAGAACCTGAAGCGGTAGTAGAAACTACAATTCCACCAGTAGTGGAGAAAGTTGCAGCGGAAGAGGTAACAATAGAACCAACTCTTACAGAAGAATTAGATGAGGTGGTAACCAATGGAGCTGCCATTACAGAAATCGTTAATGAAGAAAAGACAGAAGGATAAATTTCTTTCTTCTTCCTAAATAATAAAGAAACCCTTTGTAATAGAAATATTGCAAAGGGTTTTCTTATGTCTAGAACTTATTAATAAATAATTAGTTATTTTCGTAAAAATTAATATTAACTTATGAGAAAATAACTCCGTCATTTTGTTTTACCGATAAGTCATGAAAAAGAATCAAAGAATATATTTGGATTATAATGCGACAACTCCTTGTGACCCAAGAGTAGTAGAAGCGATGTTACCTTTTTTTACGACCATGTCAGGGAATGCGGCTAGTCGAAGTCATCCATATGGTTGGGAAGCAGAGGAGGCAGTTGCTCATGCTAGAGGACAGATTGCTAGTTTAATTGGAGCCGAAGAAAAAGAAATTGTCTTCACTTCTGGAGCTACAGAAGGAGATAATTTAGCCTTAAAAGGAGTGTATGAAATGTATCGCAGAAAGGGTAACCATATCATTACGGTAGAAACAGAGCACAAAGCAGTTCTAGATACTTGTCTGCATATTGAAAAAATAGGAGGCGAGGTAACCTATTTAAAAGTAGATGAGGCGGGTTTAATTGACTTAGGAGCGTTAAAAGCAGCTATAAAGGAGACTACGGTTTTGGTCGCTATCATGTGGGCAAATAATGAAACGGGAGTAATTCAACCAATGTCGGAGATAGGTAAAATATGTGAAGAGGAGGGCGTTTTATTGTTTAGTGATGCGACGCAAGCAGTTGGCAAAATTCCGACAAATCCAAAAGAGCATGGTATTCATTTGATGGCTTTTACTGCTCACAAAATGTATGGCCCCAAAGGAGTAGGAGCTTTATTTGTAAATAGGAAAAGACCTAGAGTTAAATTGACTGCTCAAATTGCTGGCGGAGGACATGAGGAGGGGATGCGTTCAGGAACACTAAATGTGCCAGGAATAGTTGGTTTTGGGAAGGCAGCGGAAATAGCAAAAGCAGAAATGGAAACAGAAGCCATTAGAGTAGGTCAATTAAGAAATAAATTAGAAAAGGCATTAGTTGCGGAGATAGAGGAATGTAAGATAAATGGTAGTATAGAAAATCGTTTACCGCAGGTAAGTAACTTATCATTCCGACATGTCGATAGTGAAGGCTTACTAATGACCTTCAATCAAAATATTGCAGTAGCTACAGGGTCTGCCTGTACGTCGGCTTCTATGGACCCCTCCCACGTATTGACGGCAATGGGCTTGGCAGAAGATTTGGCAAAGTCGTCTATTCGATTTAGTTTAGGGAGATTTACGACGGAAGAAGAGATTGACTTTACGATAGAAAAAGTAAAAGCAGGAACGGTCCAATTGAGAGATTTAAGTCCAGTGTGGGAAATGTTTAAGGAGGGATTGCTTTAAAGTTTTCCTAAATAAAAGAGAAAAATGAACCTTTTGGCTATTGCGTATTGTTTTTAGAGTAGATAAATTTGTTTAAAATTAAAATCATAACTATGTTATTTGTAGCAGATTCAGCAAAAGAGAGAATTCACGAAGTGAAGGCAACGGAAAAATATGACGAGAACTATTTTGTTCGTGTCAGCGTAACGAGTGGCGGTTGTTCTGGTCTATCCTATAGTATGGATTTTGATAATGTAGATAAACCGGATGACCAAGTATTTGAAGATAACGGCGTAAAAATCGTGACAGATATTAAAAGTATTTTATACCTATTCAATACCACTTTAGAGTTTTCTGGAGGCTTAGATGGAAAAGGTTTTTATTTTAATAATCCGAACGCAGCGAGGACCTGTGCTTGTGGAGAAAGCTTCTCCGTTTAAAGAAATTTACCAAAGCACCATAAAAATCCCCAAGTTACCTAATAGTAGCTTGGGGATTTTTATTTTAACTGCCAACTGCCTACCGTTTAGGAGACAACCGAACAATAGGACAAATCACCTCTTCTAAGGAGATGCCACCATGTTGGAAGGTATTTTTATAATAATTATTGAAATAATTATATCTATTCGGATACAAGAAAAATTTATCTTCTTTGGCAAAAATAAAGGTAGAGCTGACATTAGGTTTTGGTAATAAGGCCTTTTTAGGATTTCTCACTTCCAAAACATCACGTCTATCGTACTTTAAATTTCTACCAACTTTATATCGAAGATTCGTTGTTGTTTCTCTATCACCAACCACTTTTGATGGCTGATGTACTCGAATCGTTCCGTGGTCAGTCGTAATAATAACCTGCACATCCTTTTCTGCAATTTTTTGCAAAGCAGACCATAGCGGAGAGTGTAAAAACCAAGAACGCGTTAAAGACCGATAAGCCTTTTCATCTCCTGCTAATTCTTTCAATACTTCCATTTCAGTCCGAGCATGAGACAGCATATCGATAAAATTATAGACAATGACGGTCAAATCATTGTGCAAATAATTTAAGATATTATCATTCATCTGCTTGGCGTGATAGACATTGGTGATTTTAGTATAATCAAACTTAACAGGTTTTCTAAAAGTTCTGCCAATTTGCTCATTAAGCAGGTCAGCTTCATGTAAATTTTTCCCACCTTCTTCATTATCATTTTTCCACCAGTTGGGATAATAAGCTTCAATTTCAGAAGGCATTAATCCAGAAAAAATGGAGTTTCTACTATACTGCGTAGAAGTTGGTAAGATACTATAAAAATAATCTTCCTCTTCTATTCGATATAATTCACTAATAATGGGTTCTAAAATCTTCCACTGGTCATAGCGTAAGTTATCCATCAAGACCATCACAGTAGGACGATCACTTTTCATTTCTGGAAAAATCTTTCTTCGCATCAAGTTATTAGACATAACAGGCGCTTCGATATCTTCATTGACCCATTTGACGTAATTTTTGATAATGAATTTAGAGAAAGCAGCATTGGCTTCACTTTTCTGCATCGTCAAAATATCAGACATCTCTGTAGTGTTGGAGTTGTCTAATTTTAATTCCCAACCAATTATTTTCTGATAAGTATCTACCCAAGATTTAAAATCCAAACCACTATTAATTTCCATCAAAAGATGACGAAATTCTTGTTGGTAATCAGAAGAAGTACGCTCTTTAATCAATCGTTTTCCGTCTATTATCTTTCTAAGTGTCAATAAAATCTGATTAGGGTTTACAGGCTTAATTAAATAATCAGTAATCTGAGCACCTAAAGCCTCTTCCATCACATTTTCCGCCTCATTTTTAGTAATCATGACAACGGGCAAATGTGGGTAAGCATCTTTAACTTTTGTCAAAGTTTCCAAACCAGTAATCCCGGGCATAGACTCATCTAAAAAAACAACATCGATATCATTATGGGTTTCACATTCTTCCAAGGCATCGTAACCATTACTGACCGTAATCATTTCGTACCCTTTCTTCTCCAAAAACATAATCTGTGGCTTCAATAAATCAATTTCATCATCCGCCCAAAGAATTTTAATTTTATCCATATTGTTATTTAATTTTTCTAGTAGTTTGTTTGAAAAGCGTAGTGATTTTGCTACTATCTACTTTATAGAGTATTGTTGTCTTAGATTGTACTCGTTTAGAGGAGAAAACAAAAGTAATCATTTAACTACTCTAATGATACGTTTGTTCAAAGCCCTAACTGAACGGCTAAATCCTTTTTTATATTTTAGAATACGTAGAATGTTTTAAAAAGG
>CALLVC010000173.1 GCA_938010785.1 uncultured Saprospiraceae bacterium | reverse complement strand
AAAATTGATATTACAAAAAATATTATTGTAATTTAATATCAACTAATATCTGTGTTCCTTCACTAATCCGTGGTAGTAATCAATACCACGGATTAGTGAAGGAACACGGATATTTATTACTTTTTTATCTGACGCTCTATAAACCCACAACAAACTGGTTAATAACGCATTACAAATATTAAAAATAAACGATGAATTTCTAATGAAATTATATATGATATTTTTTTAATATTTATTTCATTTTTATCAAACAAATCTAAATTGTCCCCCGTAAACATTGTCAACTGTTATAAATACGGTATAACAGAAAAAATAAGATTTTCAGTTGGCGCACTTGATACATATAAAAAAAGTATATATATTGCGACAATATTAAATTCTAGACCAACTCTTCGGTCTAATGGAATTTCTCTCATCACCGATTTCCGATTATAAGTAAAAGAATTAAACTCATTAAATTAGAATAGACAATTGTCTTTATAATTGAGTTAAATTAAACTTATCCTATCTAGGATTAACAACTTTTTTTTTATTCAAAAAAAAGCTACCCTTTCTAATTGAGAAACGCAAGCTTTCTAAACTTGCTAAAAAGATTTTATTTAAAATAAGGTCTAAACAAAAAAGAAATCATTAAAAGCTGTAGAAAAGTTAATAGCCCGTCTATTTCTCAACTTTTCACTTTGTACACCAATAAAAAAAACGATTATTGTCGTGATGACAATGATTAAACATAAATTCATTTTCCTAAATGAATTTTCAACTTGAGGCATATTCTATACAAGAATATTATTTAAACATTTAAGGCTAAAAAGAAAGTAAACAAACAGGAATTAGTAGAAAGCTAAAATTAATTTTAGCATACCACAACACCTTGCATTAAAGTCTGATAATCAGACAATTGCAATAATTTATGTGTATAGGTAGCTAAAATTATAGCCTCCCTCCTAATATTCCTAAGTTTATTTTAACAAAAACCAGAAAGTCATTTTTCCATCTATTAGTGATGAGAAAAAGGTATATCCTAACGATGACGGTATTTGTTACAAAACGATTTATTCTTCGCATGTCTCTTGCAATATGTACGTGCTAGTACATTTGGCAACAACCTTTGGGTGGTAGAGATATTCGGCTCACTATGCAACACTATAATTATGAATGTTAGCAACAGACATTGTCCTGCTGTAGCCTTAACACCGCTATGCACTCAACAAATTAACAAAGTGTTTTTGGCTACTCGTAGCCTTTCCAAAAGAGGGTTAACGCTTATGACACTCTTTGTTGTCTGTCTATCATTCGACAACACGCTAGCACAAAAACAAACACTTACCATTCCAGTAAATGGTATCCTTACACACAACACGTTACTTAATTGTGACAGCACTTCGAGCTTTATCAGTGATACAACAAATCATAATTTGTATCTTGATAGCACCCCCCGAAGCGACACTTTAAGCATCTGTCCGCAAAATCAGAGTCAGAGAGTTCGAGTGAACTTTTTAGACTTTGATTTAGCGGTGGGTGATTCACTTTTCGCTTACGATGGAAAAATCCCATCTGTCCTCAATTTCTCAGGTAGCGGCACAGATGTCGGCATCAGTAATGCATTCGGTGGATGGTTTTACGCAAATTGCAATCCAGGCATCAATGCAACGGGTTGTGTTTCTTTTATTTTTCAAACAAATGGAGATAATCTAGCTTCTGCGGGATTCTCGGCAAATGTGCAGTGTGAAGACCGAAGCTTCCAAATACAACGACCCAATATCGCAAGTGGAGCAACTACTTGTGACTTACCTTATAAATTAGTAACGATTCCAGCAGCAGCCGTCAGTTCTACTTGTACCACCGTTTTTAATGATACGACATTCGTTCGAATTAAAAATTCAGCTGGTATGGTTTGTAGAGACACCTGTCTATCCATGCAGGCATCTATGAGTTTTACAGAACCTTTTGCTTTTGGTGCTTATTCTGTTGAATACAAGTTAAAAATAGATACGACGGTTACACAAACGACCTATTTCTCTTTACAACCTAGAGCATTGGTTTGCAATGACACGCTGAATGTCGGGATGGACGGCCAATGTACTGCCTGGATTACGCCAGATATGTTGTTAGAAGCCTCTTGTGATTCTATCACAGATACCCTTTATTATGAAATCAAGATAACTGTTCCTAATGGTAAACCAGGTGGCGAAATTATTGCCCAAGGTTCAGGTAAAGGAGGTGATTACCCTATTATTAATAAGGATTTAATCAATTTTTGCGGAGATGTTATTTACACTGCAGAAATTAAACGGACCTATTATGAGGGTCTAGATTTATCTATCTGCAATGACGGCGTACAAATCACCTCTTGTAGGACATTTCTACGATTCGAAGACAAAATTGCACCTCATTTTATTGACCCTGTTCGATGTGATACCATTTACGCTTGTGACATCGATATGACAGCCGAAGCATTAGGCTTAACAACTCCAATAGTCAACGAAAACTGTGATTCCCAGATGATTCGTTACGCAGGGGTAGAAATGTTGAATCTATCCACAGGATGTGATACAATAGATACCTATTTAGCTGTCTGGCAAGCAAGTGATGGCTGTGGCAATATAAGCGAACGAAAAGATACTGTTAAGATTTTCCGCCCTGGTGTGGATAAAATCATCAAAACAAGGGATAAAGTGCTGAGTTGTGGTATGGATAGTACCAATATTATTTATAATTTGAATCAAATGGGCGCGCCAGGCATTCAAATTGGCTATCAACGAAATGGCGTATTTATGCCAACAGATACATTAGCATTAACTCAAGATGCACAAATCTGTAATTATAATCTAGAATATAGAGATGTAAACGTTAGAACAGCATGTAATGATAAATATTATCGTTATTGGATATTATTAGACTGGTGTGATAATTCTAACGCTCCGATTGCTATTGATACTCAATTAATTGAATTCAAAGACACAATATCCCCGGTTATTGCTTGTTCCGATTATACTAGTTTAGCAACAGCCGAATTAATCGATTTACCAAATAATACCTGCCAAATAGCGATTGACTTCCCACTACCCTTAGCGACAGACAAATGTGCTGATAATCCAATAGTAGAAGTCTTTACCGTGGATGTTTTAGAATCCTCGGGATGGTGGTCAATGGGCAATACCATAGCAGAAGCAGGCGAATTAGAATGTGATACTTTCAGAATTGGTTATCGAGCGTTTGAAGAATGCCACCAAGAGCAGTTAAAAGCGGATACTTGTTATAGGTATTTTATCATTCGAGATGTTTCAGCGCCAACAGCGATTTGTCAAGACGACTTAAACATATCTCTATCAAGTGATAGTGTATTTATACATGCAGATGCTATTGACGGAGGAAGTTGGGACATGTGTGCAGTAGATACCATTTTCGCAAGAAGAACCCTCTGTAATGATATTTCTACTTATCAAGGACCAGAAAACGCCTATTTGGTGAACAAGCTAGGGGCCAATTTTGACGCCAAAGGATGGAGTGATGTTTTATATTTTACTTGCTGTGATGCCAGCCAGCCTATTTTTGCAGAGCTATTAGTCGTGGACCACAAAGGTAATTATAATACCTGTGTCATGTCCATAAAAGCAGAAGACAGGAGAAATCCTATCTGCCAACCTTTACCGGCAGCAACTGCTTATTGTGATGAATATAGCGACGGTCAATTAGGCGTAGAGACCGACAATAATGATAATCGTTCGTTTGACGAAAGTGAATGGACCCCTTTAGTTGATGAATTAGAAGCGTTCTATAATAAAGAATTCGGAAATCCTGCACTTACTTGTGAAGATAATTTAGCTTGCAATGATTTGATGATGGAGCAAGAATATCAGTTGATTCGCTTAAGTTGTGGAGAAACGATTATCAAAAGAAGATACCGAGTAATAGATAACGCTAGAAACCTATCTGCCTGGGAAGAACAGTTAATTAATTTGACATACAGAGCAAATTGGAAGATTACGTTCCCATCGGATTACCAGAGTGATTGTGATGCAGAATTTGATATTCCAGCCGAATCGCCTATTCAAAACGGCAACTGCGACCAATTAAGTTGGGATTATGAAGATGAAATATTTCAAGGCCCTAATGATGTTTTTATAAAAATTCTACGAACTTATTCCATCATCAATTGGTGTATTTATGAGCCAGGTGACAAACCCTTAATTATCAATAGAGCCGAGAATCTTCAGAAATTTGTAGTGGACTCTTTAATGGTAACTAGTGATAGTTTAGCGGATGTTGGCTTTATCCAATACACCCAAGTTTTAAAAGTAATAGACCGAGACGAACCATTTTTATTAATAGGTAAGGTAGATACCCTATTGGTAGGAAAAGGAGATGCGGCACCATATGGAGAAGAGGATCAAACACTCGGAACAGCGCCTTTCGAATGCGACGCTGTGAAAATCTTTCAGGTGTTTGCCAGAGATTGCAATGAAGCTATTTCTGAGAGTCTGAACTATCAATGGGAATTCTTAATGGATGGGACTATACTAGCAACGGGTGTAGGAGATACCTTCAGTCAAATTGTTTATCCAGGCCCTGAATATCAAGTCAAATGGTGGGTTACAGACCCCTTCACGAACACTTCATTTATCACAGAATTTTACACATTTTTGGACGGATTAGCTCCAGTAGCTTATTGTACGGGAGGGGTAGTTGCAGAAACCACTCCAGGCAATCGCTTCGTCACCGTCCAAGTAGATATGTTTGACCGAGGTAGTTATGATAATTGTACAGACCAA
>CALLVC010000172.1 GCA_938010785.1 uncultured Saprospiraceae bacterium | reverse complement strand
ACCAGCCAGAATAGGTAAATCCAACATCTTAAAAGCATGAATTTTATTTAAGAGTTGATAATTGTGGTCAATGGTTTTCCCAAAACCAAAACCTGGGTCTAATATAATATCTTTTATACCTAATTCCCTAAGCTTACCGACTTCTTTGATGAAAAAATCCAAAACTTCTAGTGAAATATCTTCATACTCCACGTTGGATTGCATGTTTTCAGGAGTTCCTTTCATGTGCATGAGGATATAAGGTACAGATAAATTGGCAACTGTTTCATGAAAATCTGCATCAATTTTTCCCGCAGAGATATCATTTACAATACTGGCACCTGCTGCAATAGCCTCTTTTGCAACGATTGACCTTACCGTATCTATAGAAATAATTGCATCTGGAAATGTTTTAGCAATTAATGAAATAGGCTTAATCGTTCGTTTTAATTCCGCTTCACTATCAATAATTTTAGCACCGGGTCTAGACGACATGCCCCCAATGTCTAATATTTTTGCTCCATCGGTCAACATTTTTTCTGCTTGTTGCAAAATAGAAATACCTCCTTTCAATTTTCCGCCATCATAAAAAGAATCGGGTGTCAAATTTATAATACCCATCACAATCGGATTTTCTAAACTAAGTAGTGATCCTTTACAATTTAGGGTCATTTTAGGAAAAAGCATATTTTTTGTGGCTAGTGATTGGTTGATTAGTGATTAGTAGGTCAAATTGCTGATTGATTGCTCTACACAAAGTCTAATCTGAAAAACTGCAAAATAGGTCGAATAAGGAAGAAAGAACAGAGAAGCGGGATTATTTTTACATTTTATGGTAATTTGCGCAAAAACAAGTTAAAAGAAAGTAAACTAAATTAAAAAGTATGTTTGTTCATGAAGTAAAAGTAAGGGTGAGATATGCCGAAACAGATAAGATGGGGTATTTATATTATGGACATTATCCCAAATATTACGAAATCGGCAGAGTAGAAGCCATGCGAGATTTAGGGGTAAGGTATTTAGATTTGGAAGAGCAAGAAAAAATAATGATGCCTGTCATGTCTTTGAATATGCGTTATGTCAGGCCAGCTTTCTATGATGAACTACTAACGGTCAAAACAATTATCAGAAGATTACCAACTCAAACCATCACCTTTAACCACGAAGTATACAAGGAAAATGGAGAATTAGTGAATGGCGGTAGTGTCAAACTATGCTTTGTAGATATGAAAACAAATGAAACAGTCGGCGTCCCAAGCAGCCTTTTAGATAAACTTAAACCTTATTATAAGGAGGAAGGTGAATGAGGTGATAAGGCTAATAAGGTGAAAAAGGCTCAGCCTCATAAACCTCATTAACCTCATTAACCTCATCACCTTATTAACCTCATACACCTTATCAACCTCATCAACCTCATCACCTCGAACAAAAAAATGAAGTTCCCAACAGCTCAACAAATAACTGATTTTTTCTTAAAGCATCCTTTGGTGTTGAGCATCGTTAGTTGGGCAGAGACGCACTCTTTTCCTGGTTTTTTTAGAGTGCCAATTTCTGATGTAGCCATATTTATTTATAACGAGAGTCAGCGACGAGATTTGACGACCCGTGCCAATTCAATGGCGTTTAGTTTTTTCCTTTCGCTTTTTCCAGCACTCATCATGTTGTTTACCTTGTTGCCATTATTTCAGGATTATTTGCTGCATTATTTCATGGAAAACCAAAATTATTATGAGGTATTAAATAGGCAAATTCAAGATGTATTACCTGGGGATGCTGGTCGCAGTCTTTTTGAATTTATCGATGACATTACTTCAAATCCAAGAATTGGACTGTTATCATTTGGTTTTATTTTAGCCTTGTTTTTCGCTTCTAATGGAATGATGACCTTGATGCATAGCTTTGATAAGTCTTATTTAGAAACAACTTTCAAGAAACGGAATGGGCTAAAGAAACGAGGGATTGCCATTTTATTAACCTTACAATTAGGTTTACTATTAATAGTTTCGGTAGTCTTTATCATTTTGGGGAATTTGATAATCACTGTTATTGGAGACTTCGTTCAGTTAGATTTTTTTACTAAATACAGTCTTTATTTTGTTCGATGGTTGGTCATACTAGCACTCTTTTATACCAGTATTTCGATAATTTATCGTTATGGAGCAGGCATGCATCGAAAGTTTAAGTTTTTTACCCCAGGCGCAACCATTGCCTCCATTTTATCAATTTTAACTTCGGTTATTTTTTCTTTTTATGTGGACAATTTTGGAGCTTATAATAAGTTCTACGGCTCAATTGGTACTATCATTGTCATAATGATATGGATACAGCTGAATGCTTTTATTTTATTGGTAGGCTTTGAATTAAATGCTAGTATAGCCGTAAATAGAGATTTGAAGAAACGAATAGCGGATGAGGAATAGTTAGGTTTATTGAATAGCCTACTTTTAGATTTTAAATTTTGAATGTAAAATTTTAGATTTAAAATGCTCTTTTCCGTAGTAAACTATCTAAAAAGAATATACTTTTGTGGAAACTCAACCAATATAAAACCTAGAAATTTTAATATTCATAGGTAAATCGTGTACCAAATACCGTGTACCATTAAAAAATTATTCTAAAATGAGTGTAGTAACTACTTCTCCAGTGTCGCAAACTGTGCTAAATATGGCAGAATCGGCAACTTTAAAAATGTCTCAACTTGGTCGTGAATTAAGAGCAAAAGGACATGATGTGATTAGTTTAAGTTTGGGGGAACCAGATTTTGATACCCCTGACCATATTAAAGAAGCGGCTAAAAAAGCATTGGACGAAGGGTATACAAAATATACACCGGTTCCAGGACTTTTAGAGTTAAGAGAAGCGATTTGTACCAAATTCAAAAGAGATAATAATTTAGAATTTTCGCCAAATCAAATTGTCGTCTCCACTGGGGCGAAGCAGTCGTTACACAACTTGTGTATGGCATTATTGGATGATGGAGACGAGGTCGTTATTTTTTCTCCCTACTGGGTGACCTATTCAGAAATTGTGCGTTTAGCTGGAGGAGTTCCTGTTGATGTTTTTGCAGGGATTGAAAATGATTATAAAGTAACTGCCGAACAAGTTGGGGCCGCGATTACTCCAAAGACCAAAATGGTATTATTTTCTTCTCCATGTAATCCAACAGGGTCCGTATATTTAGAGGAGGAATTAGCCGCGATAGCAGAGGTAATTGGAAAACATGAGCAGGTTTATGTGGTAGCAGATGAAATTTATGAGTACATCAATTTTACTGGAAAACATTGTAGTATCGGAACCTTCGATGCTATCAAAGAGAGAACGATAACGGTAAATGGTTTTGCGAAAGGATTTGCCATGACTGGTTGGAGACTAGGATATATTGGTGCCCCATTAATCGTAGCTAAAGCTTGTGCAAAGCACCAAGGGCAAGTAACTTCAGGAGCCAATGCTTTTGCCCAAAAAGCTGCAATTACAGCCTTGTTGAGTGATTTGACGCCAACTTATAAGATGAGAGAACAATTTTTAAAGCGTAGAGATATGGTTTTAGGATTGTTGCGAGAGATTCCGGGATTAAAAGTAAACGAGCCAGAAGGTGCATTCTACGTTTTCCCAGACATCAGCAATTTCATGGGCAAAAAAGTAGGAGATACAGTCATCAATAATTCAGAAGATTTCTGTATTTATATGTTGAATCATGCGCATGTTGCTTTAGTACCAGGTGGTGCATTTGGTGCAGAGGGCTATTTTAGAATGTCTTATGCAGCTTCGGAGCCACAATTACGAGAAGCGATTGCTCGAATCAAAAAAGCGATATCGAAATTGGCTTAAGCTAATACTAAAAATATTTAAGTAAAAAATCCGTTTATCCTTTATCTGTTTATTATTTCTTTTGTTCACAGGTAAAATGATAGACGGATTTTTTTTGCACTCAAAAATCAAATCAATATGAAAAACATAATTACCCTCTTTTGTATTGTAGGAATATTCCAGCCTTTATTTGGACAGGTCCACCTGAATTTTTCCTCAGGTCTTAATATATCAAAAACTAAGTTCAAGAATCTAGATTTATCTACTTCGGAAACAGAACCAAGAACAGGGTATTTTATTGGTCTAGCACCAACCTTTCAAATAGTATTATGGAAAAGAAAAATAAAAAAATTAGTAAACCTCAACCGAATAATCCTTTACATGGTGTAAAGCTGGCAGATATTTTGGCTTATTTAGAAAAGGTTTATGGTTTTGAAGAATTGGGAAAAAAGATTAAAATTCGATGTTTTACCCATAATCCTTCGATAAAATCAAGTTTGACTTTTTTGAGAAAAACACCTTGGGCTAGGGCTAAAGTGGAGGCACTTTATCTGAAATCTATTGGAGAATAAAATTGATTATTAGATTTTAAATTTTTTAATGTGGATTTAGGTTAAGCTTAAATGAATAGTCAAATACAACAAGGATAATTATTCAGACCTACTATCTGTAAGATATTTGAGAAAAAAAAGCTATTTTTCGAGACGATATCCCGTAATTTTACGTTTAATTACATTGAGAGAAAATTACATAACCCGAAGTTACCCAAATTAGATTCTTTGTTTCGAAAAATATTAAAGTATTCAGGTATATTTTTGATTATTCTAGGCTTGTTACTAGCAGTAGCTATGTATTTGGTTAACGACTACCTAGAATCGAATAAAACAAAGATATTAGATGATTTAGCCTTTTTGCACGAAGGGTCTATTTCTTTCGACGAAGCCTCCTTGAGTATTTATGAGCACTTCCCAAATGCAACGCTAACCCTAAATAACGTCCTCCTAAAAGATTCCTTATCTGACGAACGACAGCTTCCTTTTCTGCATGTAAAAAAAGTACATACCTTATTGACGATTAATGATTTGTGGAGTCGAAAATTAAGTCTTCGTACCTTGATTTTGGCGGACGGGGTGTTAAATCTTAATACAGATAAATTTGGCTATAATAACCTCAAACATTTATTACTTAATAAACAAAAAAATGTCAAAAAAGGGAAGAAGCCAAAATTTTGGAAAGACATCCAAGTAAAATCAGAGGCTTTGGAACTAATTGTTCAAAGGGTAAAAGTTGGTCTAAGTAATGCCTTGAAGAATACCCGAATCAATGGACAAATTAACGAGTTGTCAACCACCTTAAATTTAGAAGCCAAAGATTTAGCAGGAAAGATACAAATGGATTTATCTATGGACAGTTTGTCCTTTAATCCGAAAAATGGAGCGTTTTTACCTAATAGTCGATTAAAAGGAATCTTAGATTTTGCTTGGCAGGATAGTTTATTGACTATCCAACCGTTCGATATGGGCATCAATGAAGAGACCTTTAATTTTGCTGGTCATTTTTATACCAGAGGAAGTGGCGTTTCTAGTATGACTTTTGAGAACCAACAAACTCGATTGCATAAAGTATTACCGTTATTACCAAAGCAAGTGGCGAAAAGTCTGACACCTTATAAAATTAACACAACCTTTTATGCCAAGACGCAAATTTTGACCTCTTTTAAACCGAATACTCGTCCAGAAATAATTGTAGATTTTAAATTAGCCAATCAGTCTGTGACGGTGCATGATATTCCTTTCAAGCAAACAAGCTTAAATGGACAATTTGTCAATAGGACTTATACCGACGAGCGAAAGCATAAAGAAGGAAAAAAACGATTTCGTTTAGCTTTAAACGCTGTCAATGCTCAACAGGGACAGTTTACTATTCAATCAGAAGAAATTCAAGTAAAAGCTACACCTGAAACAGGCCCCGTCATAAATATGGAGACCCAAATTTCTGGAGCGGCAACAGGGATTAGTGATTGGTTGGAGAATGACCAATTCTTATTTGAGAAAGGACAATTTAAGTTATCTGCCAATATCAATGGTGCCTTAAATGATTTAGATAATATCCTTATAGAAAGCGATGCAAGCTTAGATTTACATGATTTTTCAGTTGTTTATCAACCAGCTAATGTCACTTTTCCATTTGAGCAAATGAAATTGAAAAAGGAAAGGGACGATGCATTTTTTACCATTGTAAATAGTTCCTTTGTCGATGAACAAGATTTATTATTGGATGGGTTTTTAAAGCATTTTCCTGCTCTCTTGGTCGCTTATAGTCAACAACAAGTTGAAAGCCAGGCAATTATCACAGGAAAGAAATTGGCTTGGACTGATTTTCTGAATTTCTTTGAAGCAAATGGTTTAGAAAAAAATGAAAAGTCCAAAACATTAAAACAAAAAAAGCAATCCATGAAGGCTTCAGTAAGAGGCTTGTATCATAATTTTCATCCTAAAATACAAGTC
Source organism: uncultured Saprospiraceae bacterium (assembly GCA_938010785.1). Lineage (GTDB taxonomy): Bacteria > Bacteroidota > Bacteroidia > Chitinophagales > Saprospiraceae > JAFMDF01. The sequence continues at coordinate 4,240 of CALLVC010000172.1, read as the reverse complement.
AAATTTGATACGTTGGCTTATTATGATTTGCTGCGTTTGGATAGTTTTGAATCTGGCTTATATTTTAAAGATGATAAGACCGTTATTCTAGAAAAGACAAGTTTTAAATATGATGGAGGGACAGTAGCATTTAATGGGCGATTGGACATTAGTGGAGACCACCAAACACCTTTTGAGTTTGTGTTAGAAACAGAAAATTTAAATTTAAAAAAATCATTACCAAGTCTTAATTACTTGAATATTAAGTTATTATCGGAATTAGATAACTTGCCAGAAAATTTAAATTTAACAATCAAGCATGAGGGGGTTTTAGATGATGAAAAGGGACTGATAGCGAATAGTTCAACAGGAGAAGTAGTATTTGACGTAAACGACGGGAAGGATTTTAGTGGTAAAATTACTTATCAACCAGATACCAGTTTAACTGAAAAAGATGGACTTGTAAGCACATTTGGAAAAAGCCATATTTCCTTAAATGGAAACCCAAAAGTATTCAACGATTTTTTCAAAACAGAAGAATTTTTCTTTAAAGATGGGCATTTTAGAGTAGACCTTGATTATGCGGGAAATTTAGAATCTACCAAAGACTTATTTACCAAAGGAAATGCAAAGTTTACTTTGATTAATAGTCAAGTATTTTACAAACCAGTGGGGGTTACTTTTCCCTTGACGGAAATTGATTTAAGTCTAAAGAATGACCAAGCAAATTTTGATTTTTACCTCCAAACGGATACCTTAAATGAAAAAATTCATTTAAACGGAAATATTGAAAATATAAGTGAGTTAATCATTGGAGAGACAGGAAAAGCCTTAAAAACAACAGTAGATATTAATTCCAGCAAAATTACTTGGAGTTATTTTCTAGATTTATTTGCGTCCAAAGAAGCTTCCGAAAAAGAAGGTAAATCTGAATCAATAAAGGCTACTGCAAAGGGTATTTTAAAAACATTTGACCCGCATCTTCATTTGGATGTTGATACCTTTATCTATTCAGACAAACTTGTTTTTCAGCATATGGAAACAGGCTTACGTTTGCGAGATTCAGCAACCTTGGTTGTCGAAAAAACTTCATTTGATTGGCATGAAGGCCATATATTTTTAAATGCTTCCTTTGATTTAGGCCAAAAACTAATTACCCCATTTGATGCTAATATAGAAACCCAGAATTTGGACTTAAATGAAGTCGTCGAAAGTTTAGATTATTTATCCTTACCATCGCTTAGAAAACTGAAAAAATTAGATGGCAAGGTAACAATGAATTTTGACCTATCAGGAACGATAGATGATAATGCAAATCGTTTATTACCTTTTGCTACAGAAGGAAGGCTGGCGTTTGATTTGCAAGAAGTTGTAGTAATAGGATTAGAACCTTTAGATGCGATTGCTGCTCGTTTAAAAATGGAAAAACGCTTTCAAGAATTACGATTTGCACCCATTGTTGGAGAAGTTTCAATCAATGGACAAGAGGTAGAATTCCCACGATTAGAAATACAATCTAATGCCATTCATTTATTTATGGAGGGAACATTGAGTTACGGGGATTTGACGAATATTTGGGTATCTATTCCGATACATAATTTACGTCGTACCAATCGGTATGTCATACCTGAAAAGACAGGATATGCAAATGCAAAAAGGAAGGTCTACATTGAAGTAACATCCGATGAGAAAGGGGAGAATCAATTTAAATTTCGTTTGTTTAAACGTAAGTTTTACAAGGATAGAGGCATTTTAGAGCAGTACAAAATAGATAAAAAACAGAATCATGCGATTCGGAAAGCGTTAAGAAAAAATAAAAAAGTGGAATTGACCAAAGCTTTTTAAACCTACCCAATGCACCCAAATAGGAAATGCTAGAAAAAGGTGCCGTAGGTACCAAAATATGGGTAATTCTAGACAACATTACTGTCTCCCAATGGTGCCGTACCCCGATAGCTATCGTGGGTAACATCGGTTACAAATGTAGTAAAGCACTCTAACATATAAGGTGTAGTACAAAACATGACATTCAAACCCACGTTTCGTACCTACGGCACGGTTAGAAGGAAGGAAGTTTCTTTGGTTTTACCTTTACCAATATTTGATACCTACGGCATCTTTTGCTGGCTATTCCCCTTTTGTGTGCATACGGTAGCCTTTTGAAGCTATCTATAGCCAGTTAACAATAAGCAAATAAGCCGTAAAAATTCTTATAAAAGCAGATTTAATCCTACCTTTGCCTACAATTCAAATTTAAATTAAAAACAATCCAACCTCTGGACTGTTAAATTGGCGAATATTACTAAGAAGCTATTAACATCCCTGCATATTTAATCATGCACCTGATGAATTTCGGGCTTCAAAATTAACGTAAACAATGAATAATTTTGCTATTGGAATTGATGATATGGCGCTGTATGTGCCAAGTTTATATTTGCCAATCCGTACCATTGCCGCAGAGCGAGGTATTCCATACGAAAAATTAAACAAGGGTTTAGGGTTAGAACACCTCGCAATACCTGATGTACATGAAGACGCTGCTACCATGGCAGCTAATGCGGTGGCAGAGATTATCGAAAAAAATAATTTAGACCCCAATACCATTGGGCGAATTTATATGGGTACAGAAAGTGCTTTAGATGGTTCAAAACCCACGGCTACTTATGTATTGGAAATGTTGAGACGAAAATATCGAGGGCAATATGGAAAGCAATGTTTGATGAATTGTGATGTAGTTGATTTGACTTTTGCCTGTATCGGTGGGGTAGACGCTTTACAAAATACGCTGGATTGGGTAAAGGGAGATACTAGTCGGATTGGAATAGTTGTGTGTAGTGATTTTGCCAAATACGAGTTAGATTCTACAGGCGAATACACACAGGGCGCAGGAGCGATAGCTATGTTGGTCAAGCACAATCCAAGACTTTTAGCTTTTGGAGATACTTTTGGTGTGGCAACGATGGGTGTTCACGATTTTTTCAAGCCAAAGCGAGATGTCGAAAAACTACAAATAATTCAGGAGGTCCTTGATTTGGCTGGGGTGACTACTATTACTGCGGAAGCGGCTTTAGCCAATTTATCTGATTCACTTGCAGTAAAAGGCATTTTGGATGATAATGACACGAAACTGAGTATGCGAAAAGATACGCCAGTTTTTGATGGACAATACTCCAATTTTACTTATCAAAACAGGATTCGAGAAGCTTTTTGTAATTTTAAAAATAAAAAGATAGCGGCGGGATTGATGGAAGCAGACTATCCTGTTTTAGGCAATTGGGAACGGCTAATTTTCCATTTACCATATGCGGCACATGGCCGTAGAATAGCTTCCGAATTGTTTATGATTGAGCTGAAAGCAATTGGAAAATGGAATGCTTTTGCAAAAGAAAATGAGTTAGTTGAACCACAAAAAATGGATTTCGATGACGATGTTACTTTCAATAAAGCTTATGGTCAATTCTTGAGAGCGATTACCAAGACCAAAGGTTATAAAGAGTTCACTATCAATAAATTAGCGAAAGCAGAAGTTGCCTCTGGTTTAGTGGGGAATATGTATGCTTGTTCTATCTTTTTAGCCTTGATGAGTACCTTGGAGGAAGATTTATTGGAAGGCGAAAATATAGCTGGAAAAGATTTTGGATTTGTAGGCTATGGCAGTGGTTCAAAATCAAAAGTATTTGAAGCACGTATCCAAGCTTCATGGAAAGAAGTGGTCAAAACTTTTGAAATCAAAAGCCGCTTAATGGAGCGAACGGAAATTGATTATCCTACCTATGAAGCGCTTCACCGAATGCAATTAACTAAGAGTATCATCGAACCGAAAGGAGAATTCCGTTTATCAAAAATATCGAGCGAACCAATGAAAGAAGGCGCTAGATATTATGAATGGGTAGCGACTACTTCGAGTACGAAAAGTGGGTCGAAAGTGTTGAGTGGGAAGGTGGTTTAAGATAAATAAGAATTCCACATAAAAATGTAATTTCGCCGATGAAAAAAACAACAAAATGGCGAAAAGCAAAAAAACACTTTGGTTACTACTTTTAATTGCCCTAATCATCGGCGGTTTATTCATCTATAAAACCTTGTTTCCAGGCGGTCCAGATTTGACACCAGTTCCAAATCCGATTAGAGACCGAGCGACAATTTCCAAAAATGTAGACGAAACAACCTTGCCCAATCATCCCCTTAAGCAGGCCTATTTCGGCGATTTACATGTACATACAAGCCTATCGTATGATGCCTACATTGGTGGCACCGTTGC
>CALLVC010000171.1 GCA_938010785.1 uncultured Saprospiraceae bacterium | reverse complement strand
TCTTCCTATATAACTGCTATATCTTAGTCGATGATAATCATCTTCTTAGTAGCAACATTGTCAGCTGACTCTAATTGGTAGTATAGTACGCCTGTAGCACCTAACTCATTAGCATTTAATGATACTTGGTTGTATCCTTTTGCGTAATCAGCAGTGATTGCTTTTAATACTTTACCTTGTACATCTAATACCTTCAGTGTAGCTGTTCCAGCAGTTGGCAAGTTGAAGCCAATTAATGTTTCAGCATTGAATGGGTTAGGTGTATTTTGATTCAATTCAAATCCAGCAGTAGTTGCCGCACTGAAGTTGATACCTACGTTTAATAATTCACCATCAGTGTTGTATGCTTCAGCAGCAGTAACATCTGAAGTAACAGCTACCATATCGCTTAATAAGCCAGTAGTGTTAGCAGTGAAAGTTAAAGCAAATAATACATCAGATGCAGTAGCTTCGCCATTCCAAGAAGTAGCAATTACTCCTCTTTCAGCCAAGTTAGTATTGAAGTTTGCAGCTTTTGCTACACCTTCTACAACTTCAGCAGCTCCAGCTACATTTAATGTAAACTGGTAACCAGTTGCGCTTGCAATATCAGCAGATGTAAATTCTACTGTTACAGTCTGACCAGCTTCTACGAAACGATCAGCTACGTTCAAGTTCAAAGTACCGTTTGCAGTACGTGATTCAGCTCCCAATAAGTTGTTTGCTAATGCGCTTCCATTTACATCACCAACCTTAACTGCAGTGAAGTTCATGTTATCCATGTCACTTGCTAAGTTGTTAATGCTCATGAACTCGTTAAAGCTCTCAGCAGCAGGATTTGCAGATGTGAATGTGTATCCACCTTCTACGAATCTCCAGCTATCATTATTAGGGAATTCAGAAGTAATATTTAATATCAACTGACGTAATTGAACCATGTCAAATGCGGTAATTGTTCCAGACTTATTAACGTCTGCTGCGATGTACTTGTACGGAGTGTCGAATGAAGTAAGGCCTAGGATATGCTTGCTAATCAATACTAAGTCGAAAGTAGAAACACCATTTAATGGGTTCATATCTTTCTCTGGCGTTACAGTATAATCACCACCCATTGGCAATACGAACTGGAAGTGTCCATCTGCTGAAGTAGTCATCGTCTTCTCATCTGCGCCATTTACTGCTACAGATACAGACTCTACGTTTTCACCGTTACCGTCTACGATTCTACCTGCTACCATACCACCTGCATCAGTTCCACAAGCTCCCATGTTATCTTGTACAATCACATAAGTTTGAGCATAATCCCAGTTCTGCTCTTCATCAATTGCATAAATCTGTACATTTTGTTGTCCTATCTCAGTACATCCTAAATCAATTACTTTTGGTAATGCTTGTACACCTGCTAAATCAGTTGGCTCATCTCCAACATTTTCATGCCAGATTCTTAAGTCTAACTTAGACTGATCCGTACAGTTATCAAATGTTCCTTGATCTAAATCAGTAGCCCATACTTGGATATTAGCAGGTTGTCCTGGTAATGGTTGTCCTAATTCAACAGCGATGCCGTTTAATAAGTATGGAGTTGGCTTCTTACAATCCCAGAATTTCAATGTTTCTCCTGTAGCTCCTCCTGAGTTTCCACAGCCATCATAAGCCCAGAATTCAGCAGTATAAGTAGATTTGTTAGTTACAACAATTGAGATAGAGTTTGTCTTAGTCTCACGTACAACGTTTCCGTTTGCATCTCTTAATCGTGCAATCCAAGTAATAGCACTTTGGTCAGAACAATCAGTAGCGCTTGCAGTCCAAGTCTTCAATTCATCACACTCAAATGGTGCAGAACCGAATGTTTGATCTTCTTCACCATATGGTGCAGCATCAAACTCAACTCCATTGATACATGGTGTAGGATCTACAACAGTAACAACTGGTCCTTCATCATCGTGTACTTTCAAGATTTGAACGTAAGTCCAGTATCCTGCATCTTCGTTTCCTTCAGATGTGATAGTCTTACCTGTAGCAACTCCGTGCTCTCCTTCTGTTCTTGCAATTTCTACTGGTGCTTGACCAGCTGTATACTTACACCAGTTAATGATGTGGTAGGTTCTTTCCATCTTGAAACAAGCATCACCAGGTACTTCAAATAACTTAGATGTTACTTCGTATCCTAATAAATCACATGCTCCGTTGTCAATAGTAATATCTGGTCCAATAACGTTATCTCCACAAGTTCCTTCCCAGTCACTTGGTAATGTAAATGACCATCCTGCTTCGTACTCAACCTTAATGCTTTGAGAAGCATAGTTAGATTTGTTTCCTGACCAATCTTCAGATCTGTGTCTTCTTCTCAATTCGATTTCGCCACATGGCCATTCGATTAACTGGTATTGCTCTTCTGTAGTCAACTCACCACATTCAGCTCCGTCTAAATTATCTTTACATGTGAAAGCACCGAAGTACTTATTGTATGTTGCTTGTAAATCTGCAGAAACATCAGCCCATTCGTCATCTCCGAACTTTCTGTCTCCATCAGCATCAGTTGATGCTCCTAATTCTCCATTATGGAAATCAGTACACTTTCTTGTTCTAGCTGGAAGATCATCACAAACTGGTGCAATCTTGTCTTCTACTAAAATATCTGTCCATGCAAAATTTTCGTTTCCTTTATTATCTACTACGCGTAATTCTATTTGTAAATCTGGGTGTACATATTCACATCCAATATCAACGTGGTCAGCAAAATTATCTCCTGACCCTTTAACTCTGATACCCATACCTGCGATACCACAAGCATCGTAACTTCCTGCATCAATATCTGCAACGTTAACTCTTGCTCCCCATTCGTTTGGAATAGAAATGTTTAATTGGTCAACTGCTACTGCAGATGGCTTCGTTACATCCTTAATTACAACAATTTGTCTAGTAGTATCTTCTAATAATTGCTCATGGCAAATATCTCTTGCGATATACATTAATTCGAAAGTATCACAATCCAACTTAGTCCAATCAGCTTGGTCTTCAATTTCCCAGTTTTCACCGTCTTCAACTCTAGATACCTTATGTAAAGTTACTTTTACGTTATCATCACAGTTATCCGTAGCAGATGGCATTGGATTCTTAGTAATATCATAAGTACACTCAAAGTGTCCTAATTCAACGTCAGCTAATGCAATTACTTGATCCTCTTCTTCACCAGTGAATACAGGTGCTTCTGAATCAGTAAATTCAATAAATGTCTCATCGATAACTGATGGTCCAGCTTCTGGAGCACACCAATCTAAAATAGACCATGTAACAAATGTCTTCTTACCACAATCTGTAGCAGGAATATCAACTGATTTCTTTGTTAAGATATATCCACAGATATATTCGTTTGTGCTTAAAGCAACTGTACCAGTCGCTGTAAATACGCCATTCTTGATAGTACCTGTCTTCAATGCTGGAACACCTGAAACAGCTGTAGCTTCTGAACAATCAGCTTTAACGTTTTCTGTCTTAGCGATATGGTCAGGATTATTTTCGTTAGGTCTGATTACTGTAAATACTTTTGAAACCGTACCTACGTTACCACAATCATCTGCTGCTGTAAATACTACGGTTGCTGTAGTTGTATCTGCTTTTCCGTTAGCTGCGAAACATGGATCTGTTTCTTCCAATGTAATTTCCATCTCAATTTCATCAGATGGAATCTCTGCACAGTTATCAATAGCTTTTGCTGATACTAAATCTGCTATGCTCTTTGCATCACATGCTACGATTGTATCTACATCTGCTTCTACTGTTACCCATGGAATAGATTGGTCAGAGAATGTAATTGTTGTTTCACAAGAAGAAGTTGTTACTCCATTATCACAATCAACCGCTGCAGGAATTCCTGCAGAATAGTAAACTCTTTCAATTTTAATTGTAGCTGTAGCATTACATGGATTCATGCCTGCTGCCGCAATTGCTTCTTTTGTAATTGATGGGTACACTACATTAGCAGTTCCCACACCAGTCGTTGTTAATGGCTGCGCATCTTTACCTGTACCCAAAGTAATCGTAATAGAGTAATCTAATAAACCTGGAATAGCATCACATGGCTGTTCCAATACGTCATCTGGAGTCAAAACGATTGCACATGCAGAACCAAGAGGTACTCTAATGTCATCGTTACAAACTAAAGAAGGTGCCTGTACTGAAAATGTAGTAGATACCGTCTTTGTCTCGTCAGAATCTAAAGTATAAGTAACTTTGTAGCTACCAAAACCGAAGTTTCCTGAGATAGAAGCTGGTGCTCCTGTTGCACTAGCAGACAATGCTGCTGTAATACATGGTTCACCATGTTGGTCAGTTACTACTGCCTCAACTAAATCAGTAATAGTACATCCCGCCGCAGCAGAAATAGTTGGTGCTGGAATAGTTACAGCAGCAAAAGCATCTACATCAGCACAAGTTAATTTTGCGCTAGAGATGTTTGGCTCGTTCAATACAATACTTCTAGGTGCACAGTCAACCCATGCATCCCAACCTGCTCCTTTAATATTATCTCCATTTGTTGTGAAAATAAAAGTTAAAGCCCCAGAAGGGTTTACTGCAGGATCACAACTAGCATCAACCCAGCCTCCAAAGGCTTGAGAAACACCTGTTCCTGTTGCAGGAGCAGCACCAGTTATAGCAGGAGCAGTTCCTGCTCGAACAGCTGCCTTGTCACCGTCAAGAACTGTTAACACATCACCAGGCGCTAAATCAAACTTGTTGAATACAACCTGTACTCTGTGCCACTTGTCTTTTGGCAAAAATGTGACGGTATCTGCTCTACCAGTAGTACTCACTGGGTCTGCATAGTTTCCATCATTGGAACCGTCGTCTGTAAATTGTGTACTCTTTGAGTCTGTCACCGCACCATTGCAGGCAGATAAGGTCTCAACTGTACATGTGTTCTTGCTTGCATCATGGGCAGCCACAACCTGTGCATTAGCAGTTTGTAGGCCTGCGAAGCAGAACACAAACATTGCTAGGACAGAAGCTCTCCCTAGAAGAGAAGTCCACATAGAATTAGTAAAACTCATTTTTTTCATGAGATTAGCAAATTTTGGTTAATAAAATATGATTAATAAATTTGGATAAAAAGCCACATTAATTGTCTGCTGTAGGGCAATAGTGGTACAGCTATTAGAGATTTGTACATCCTCTAAATAGGTACTGGTTTGCATTAAAAACAGCAGAATATATATTGTTAAATAGTCTTATTTATAGCTAGTAGATTCTTATTTTTTATAATACAGGTAGATTTTGACTGTAAGCAGTCATTACAGTTCTAATATACATTTACAGTATATTAGCCATTAAACAGGTAAGTAGTCTAATACAGGTAGTGTGCTTCCAAAGCATAATCTCTTCATTGCCTATTCTTCTCCAAACTATACTACATCATGAAGGATATCTATACAGGAAGTGCTGGTAATTAACCACCATTAGGATTAAAACGGTTGGTGTTTCTTTGTATATTAAATTGGGGAGAGGATTTAAGGGTCCTATGACAATTTGTAAAATCAGTTTTTGTAGAAATTCTTTTCATGAGATTGTGTATTAATTTTGGTTGTAAGTTCGTCTATTTCTTATCTATAATTTGTTGATATGGGATTTGATTGGATACTATTTATTAATCCAATCCTCAACTGGCATAACCAGCTTTAAAACTCAAGAAAATGGTCCTTAGAAGGACTAGCTTTTGTAAAATATGGATTTCACTTAAAGGTAGAGTGTGTGTTAGTTTCGGCTACAAAATTAAGCGAATCTTTTATATTTTATGTACCTTAAAATAGGTAATTTAAATATATTTAAAATATTAACTTATAAGATGCTCTAAAAATGGGTGTTGTGTGTAAGTAAATTAATTAATAATTAAATATTCTTTTTTCAAATAAAAATAATCACTAATCAATCTTTTTAAAGCAATCTATAATTATGCATTTCTCTTAACATTATTGTAAAAACCATACCAAAAAAGCTTTTTGTCCTTCCCTTACATTAGATATTACTTCTATTTTTTTCTGTTTATTTTTTATACCTTTTTCTCAACAATAGATAACCATCAAAACGATTTATTAATCAGCTTTTAATACATGTAATTTTTAAAATATTCATTTTTTTTGCATTATAATAAATATTAAAAATATTTTTTCACTCAAATTTTACTCTTCCTTTCCCTCCCCCTCTTATATTATCTAAATATCATCAATTCTTCTAAATGGTTGAATCTTTCTATTTTAAACCCTCCCTTAATAGTCTCTATTATAGTTACATTTAATTTGCCAGTATAACGTCATTCTGCTATTTTTTATACGTACTTAAACGGCTACAAATAGCATTTCTTCCTGAAAATCAATAATTTGTATGCATTGGCCAACCATATAGTTACTTTATGGTGTCTATATAAATAATTAAACATCATTCGACTTGCGATTAAAAACTATCCGTTATGACCACAACAAATTAATTACCCTTTTTTTGATACTAGGGGCACTCCCCTTCTCTGCCCTTCAGGCATACGACTATATTACCGTATTGGACCATCAACAACAATGGAATAGAGACCAAGGCACTATTGAAAGTGCAGAGTTCACTATTCATCCTCGAGGTGTTTATATGGAAATTGGTATGTACTTAACTGTTTCCGCTCGTCAATCTTATTTTGAAGAAGAGGAGGGGTTAAATTTGGAGACTATTCTAGATTTTAATTTACCTGAAGGCGCTATTGTCCATGATTCTTGGCTATGGATTGGAGAAGATATTATTCAAGCTGAAATATTGGATAGATGGACCGCTGGTAATATATATGAGGATATCGTAGGGAGAAATCAAGACCCTTCCATATTATATAAACAAAGTGCAACGCAATACCAACTTCGTATCTTTCCAATGGAAGCGGATTCGACAAGACGCGTTAAAGTTACTTATTTGATGCCCGCTGATTTTTCAGCCGAAAATATTTCGGTCAATTTACCTATTGATTTATTAAAAACATCTAGGGTACCTTTGGAATATATCCAAGTACAGGCTTTTTTGGACGACGAATGGGAAAACCCTCAATTTTTACAAACCCCTGCTGATTTTGAAGAAGTGAACCACCCTACTTTAGGTAAATCTCTAATCACCGAAGTCTCCATGCAAAATCTCAATAGTTTAGATTTTGCGCTCAATTCCCCCATGAAGGAAGGCGTTTATCTCAATAATTTTGAACAAGGCAATGAAAATCACTAAGAGAATAGAGATACAAACTTCAATTGCATGGTCTCTCTTCTCTCAACGAAGTGGTCTCTGCTCTCTAAAAAGGCAACTCATCACTTACTCCTTCAAAGGGGTTGAAGGTTGCCTTTTTAGCTAATTTCTCTCCTACTCCATTCAACTTAGCAGCATATTTTACGCTGTCTTCTCTTACTGCATGTCTCAACCATATTTTAGGTAGCTCCCTTTTTGCAGCCGCACTTTCTCTAAAAGTCCAATAATGGTCTTTGTTTTTTCGAGTAGCTGTTTCAAAATTAACGATTGGTGCTGGATAGTCTACTCCTATTTTACATTTATAAAAGACCTGTTCCATTGCCGTTAATTTCCAAGGCTCATATATATAAGGTGTCGGTATGTCTTTTAACTCTGGAACCCACTGATAGATAAATGCAGCATCGGGGTCATGTTTCTCAATTTGTACCGTTGGGTTATATATCCGTAATGTATGATACCCCGTCAAGCCTGCCTGCATCTGAATCTGTGGATAATGAATCCCCGGTTCAAAGTCTAAAAATAATTGAGCGAGGTGATAAGAAACTGGTTTCCAATGTAACCATAACGTAAAGGTCGCAAAGGAAGTCAACATGGCGCGCATCCTAAAATTTATCCATCCAGTTGCTTTTAGACAACGGATATTGGCATCGACCATCGGATAGCCTGTTTTACCTGCTTTCCATGCTGTCAATAATCGTTCATCTTTCGTTCGGTCTATTGCTTTCAAGGCGCTGTTTGCTGGCTCAAATTCTAATTGCCATTCTGATTCCAACTTTTGCATAAAATGACTGCGCCACCATAAACGAGATTGAAAATTGGGCAAATTGTATGTATCGTTGACTTCTCTTCGTCTTTTTTCTGTCCATTGCCACAATTCTCTTGGACTGATATTTCCATAGGCCAAATAAGGGGATATTCTACTACAGCTTTTGCGACTTTTCAACGGTTTGGAAATAGCATTACGGTAGTCTTTTGACCGATTTTCTAAAAATGATTTTAAATATTTCCACGCATAGGTCTCTCCTCCTTTTTGGAAATTGGGATTAACAACTTTTAAATTATCAGGTAAAGGATTATTCTTTTCTAGTTTTTTGGAATGTAATATCGAATTGTCATCCTCCAACTTAACTAACTGTTTTACAACAACTTGATTCACCTTTCCTGCAAAATTAGCGGTCGCAAATTCCTTCCATCCTTCTCGATGTTGTTGCCCTCGAATAACGCCATCTTGTGCAAATTCTTGGTAAACAATTTCATTATTTTGACACAATTTTTTCACGGCTTTGTCTCGGTCGAAAGTGGCTTTAAGCCCAATTTCCATATGCGAGAAAATATGCTCCACTTTAAAAGACTTTACAATTTCTATTAAAAGAGAAATCATTTCTGCGTGAAAAATATAGACCTGAAGTCCTTCTTTTTCTAAGCGATGGTTCATATCGGCTAAACTCTGCCAGACAAATCGCCAATGCCTTTCACTACTTTGTGGTAGCTGCATGATGCTAGGCTCAAAACAATAAAGGAGTAGTGTTGGTAAGCCATTATCAATAGCTGCTTTTAAAGGTGCATGGTCACGCAACCTCAAATCTCTTTTGAACCAGACGATATTTATGGCTTGTTTTGGCATATAACCAATAACAAGAAGAAGAAAGGAATGTTGAGTGTAAAATACTTTCCTTACTTTTGCATTTTTAAAAACTATAAACCATTCTGTGAGTAATAATCAAGTTTTTGGACGACACCCAGTGATAGAAGCCATCAATTCTGGTAAAACAATTGATAAGGTGCTTTTGCAGCAAGACGCAGCAGGAGAAATGGCGAGAGAAATTCGCAAACTCTGCAAAGAAAAATTTATTCCTTTACAGATGGTGCCGAAGGAAAGATTGAACCGCTTTGTTCGTGGCAATCACCAGGGAGTCATGTGCTGGTTGTCTTTAATTGAATATCAAAGCTTAGAAGACCTATTGCCAACGATTTACGAAAAGTCCGAAGTGCCTTTGATTCTATTATTAGATGGAGTGACCGATGTTCGAAATTTTGGAGCAATTGCTCGGTCTGCAGAGGTATTAGGCGCACATGCCATCGTTATCCCAAGAAAAAAATCGGCACAAATTACTCCAGATGCTATAAAGACTTCTGCGGGTGCTTTATTAGAGATTCCCGTTTGTAGAGAACCGAGTATTATTGCGGCTATGGAATTTTTACAACAGTCTGGTGTTCAAGTATATGCGAGTGATTTGAAAAGTAGACGAGAGATGAAAGACCTAGATTTTACCGTCCCTTGTGCTTTGATTATTGGCGCAGAAGATAGAGGCGTCAGTCGGTCGCTTTTGCAAGTTGTGGATAAAACTTTTTTAATTCCGCAAGTTGGAAAAACAGACTCTTTGAATGTTTCTGTAGCAACGGGCATCATGATGTACGAAGCAATGTCTCAACGAAAATAAGGAACTTTGAAAAAATAAGTAAGCAACATGAAAAGAAGAAATTTCATCAAAACAACGGCTTTAGGTAGTCTAGTGCTAGGTGTAGGCTGTTCAACTGACCCTGCCAAAACCCACTTGATTACTTTTAGTTTTGATGATGGTTTCAAAAAATCTTTTTATCGTGCTGCTGAAATCCACGAAAATTATGGTTTAAAAGCCTGTTTAAATGTCATTGCTAGCGGTCACTTTCCTAATTTCAAAGCAATTGACCAATGGATACGCCCCGAGTTATTAGGCAATTTTAATGACTGGAATCATTTTGTCAGCCGTGGTCACGAAGTAATGCCACATACTTGGGAACATCTCAACCTAACTAAAATACCACTTGACCAAGCCAAGAGAAATATTGATAAATGTCTAGATTATTTTGAAAAAAATTTGGATGGCTACCAAGCAGAAAAAGCGGTTTATAATTATGCTTTCGGTGCCTCCAATAAAGCCCTAGATGATTTTGTAATGACTAGAGTTTGGGCAGCTAGAACAGGAGGTTGGTGGTTTATGAAAGAAGGCGAAATGGCTAATCCGATTCCTACTACAACCGACCCCATTCGAATAGGCTGCTGGGCAGATGGCCCTGGTCTCTGCAATAATTATGTAGAACATGCAGTCAATGACTTTTTAGCTGGCCCAGGTGGCTGGTTAATCTTCAATTTACATGGTTTTGATGACGAAGGCTGGGGGCCAATAGGCACGACCTACTATGATTATTTATTGAAAAGTTTAATGGACATCAAACATCTCGCTATCCTACCCACAGGAGCAGTTTTGAAAATGATAAGTTAAGTAAGTGCTTGGACGAATGCATCCTTTCTAATAAAAAGTCAAATCTAATACTCTTAATCTTCGTCTTCCTCCTTCCCCGAATTTTAGTTTTTTAGGTGGTATTAAACGCATTAATGAACCGAGCAAAAAACTCCCACCACCGATAATGGCAGACCCTTTCCATGCTGCTCTTCGCTCTTCTGGACTTACGGGTTCTACTAAATCATATACGGTTTGGTAAAAAACAGGGACTACCCAAGACCACTGGACTGCTTTTCCTATGCCATTCATCGCACTTTTTTTTCTGAATTTCAACGCAGTAATATCTTTGATAGGAATTATACGGTCATAAAAAACAACTGCTTGTGCATCTGGTAATAAGTCATCAATGATACCCTCAAACCAATCAGGATTGTCCTTAGTCTGAATAAATATAGATTCCCCTATGTATAATTTCTCCGTTTTGACTTTTCCTAATTTTTCTATTTGTAAGACTTTTTGGGCAGATAAGCCAACTTGTAAAAAGAATAGTAGCACGAAGGATAGTAAATAACTCCTCATATTTATGTATTTTCGAATGATTCAAAACGCTGGAATACTAAACTGGGTTCTCCAACTAGTTAAAAGGTTGTTTTGATTCTAATTTTTTCTTCCTTTTTATCTAGTATCTTGAAATTTAACTTCGCCTTAGAAATTTTAGACAACAATCAAAAGAAATCATTTTAAGTTACACCTTTTGCACAAAAGTCTATAATTAACATATTTTTTAACATGATTTCTGTCGCTACGACCAACCCTTTTGTAGAAAAGTGTACTCTTTATGTAAAAGGGTTTTTACCTGTAAGAAACGTAATTTCTCAATCCCGCATAGAATTACTGGATAACTTCCCGTTATCCAGTAAATTTTCTGTTGAAATTTATTCAGTAACGGGAAGTTACTGGATAAACTTAATAAGAAACTAGTTAAATTGGTGCTTCGTGAAACTTTTACACCTTTTGTCTCATTTAAAGGTATAACCCTCGGTGATATCAGCAATCTCCAAGGGCTTTCTACTTAAATTTAACGACACCTAATGTCCAAAAAAGAATTTCTTTTTCAATTATATGAAGCGCATCGACATAATAAGGCGATGCCTTCTCCTGAAGTTATTTGCAGCCTGATTACAGGTTTGTTACAAATCTTGTTCCCGCAACTATCTGACAAAAGATACACTCGGATGTCAGAATTCGAGCATGATTATGCTAACCTCAATGTGGAATTAGTGAATATTTTGACCGACCTGAATGGTCAGTTAAATAAAGATGCCCAAGAAATTGCCAATACTTTCTTTAGTCAATTACCTGCTATTCGAGCTAAATTATTGATGGATGCGGATGCCATGATGAGTGGAGACCCTGCAGCAATTAGTAATGCGGAAGTTATTCGGACTTATCCTGGTTTTTATGCCGTAGCGGTCTATCGTTTGGCGAATGCCTTATTTCATTTAGACGTACCTTTGGTGCCTAGAATTTTGACGGAACATGCACATACTAGAACGGGTATCGATATTCACCCCGGTGCGACTATTGGAGATAACTTCTGCATTGACCATGGTACAGGGGTCGTTATCGGAGGAACCGCTCATATTGGCAATAATGTAAAAATCTATCAAGGAGTCACCTTAGGTGCATTGAGTGTCAAAAAAGAAATGGCTTCTACCAAAAGGCATCCAACCATTAAAGATAATGTGGTCATTTATGCTGGTGCAACCATCTTAGGTGGCAATACCGTGATTGGTAAGGACAGCATTATTGGTGGTAATGTTTGGATTACCAAAAGTGTTTTGCCAAAATCACGAGTTTATTACAAGGGATTGAATCAGGAGGCGAAGATGGAGAAACAGGTTTAAAAGAGGTCAACTGCCTGCCGATATAGGAAGTCAGACTTCTACCTTCATAAATCATACACTTACCAAGTCAAATTAAAACCAATTTATCAAAAATCATTAATTTATTCCTAGAGGAATCTGACCTTTGACAATCCATTTCATGGACGGTCTGACCTCTGACAACGAAGTGGTCTTATTATGAATTTAGTAGATTTAGTAGGCAATACGCCTTTAGTAGAAATAAAAAAAATTATCAACAAGCCAGGCGTTAAGGTCTATGGTAAATTGGAAGGACATAACCCCGGTGGAAGTGTCAAGGACCGAGCGGCCTACAATATGATTAAGTGTGCTTTGGATAGAGGTGATTTAAAAAAGGGAGTTAAGTTGGTGGAAGCGACAAGTGGAAATACAGGAATTGCCTTATCTATGATTGCGGCTCAATTTGATATTCCGATTACTTTGATTATGCCAGAAAGTGCAACAGTCGAACGGGTGCAAACCATGAAAGCTTATGGCGCCGATGTTATTTTAACCCCCGCCGAAAAGACAATTGAATACTCTAGAGAATATGCCCAATATTTAGTAGACCAAGGTGGCTATTTGACTTTAAATCAATTTGCCAATCCTGATAATTGGGGCGCACATTATAAAACAACAGGGCCTGAAATATGGAGAGATACTAACCAAAAAATAACCCACTTTGTTTCTTCTATGGGAACAACTGGAACGATTATGGGGACTTCTCGCTATTTAAAAGAACAAAATCCTGATATCCAAATTGTTGGTGTTCAGCCTGTTGATGGGTCTCGTATTCCTGGTATTCGACGATGGTCGCCTGAGTTTTTACCAAAAATTTATGACCCTGAGCGCGTAGATTGGATTTTGGATGTGTCTAGTGAGGACTCTAAAAAAATGATGCAGCGGTTGGCAAAGGAGGAAGGTATTTTTGCGGGAATGAGTTCAGGTGGGGCTACATTAGCAGCCAGCCGATTGGCGGAAACGATTGACGAAGGGTTGATTGTTTGTATTATCTGTGATAGAGGCGATAGGTATTTAAGTACTGGAGTTTTTGAAGGAGTTTGATTTTTTAAATCTAAAATGTAAAATTTTAAACCCGCCAGCCTGATGCTAGTACTGACACGAACAGAGACCACTGTTTCAGGGACGGTATTTTCTGAGTAAAAATCAAATAGATAGAGAGGTAAGATAATGGGGATTAGCCACATCCATTGATAAGAGTTGAATGCCCAAAGGGGGGTGTGTTTAGCATGATTCTCTTTATTAGACTTACAAATACAACTTCTAAAATAGGCCTTATTATCTCTTGAAGTTGTATAATATAAACTCATTTTCAAAAATCAAACCATAGTAGTACAGTATCCTACTGGACAATAAATTATCAAAATATTTAACTTTTTGTAAATCAATGTTTTAAGTAAAATTTTAGTTTTTTAAATTGACTATATGCCCTTTTCTTTTTTCTTCGATAAAAAAGAAACAAAAAATCAAGTCAAAAA